>NZ_JBQKLL010000006.1:0-151572 GCF_052116245.1 Blautia sp. Sow4_E7 | reverse complement strand
GATCGCAGAATAACCAATAGTAATTAATCAACCTGCTGAGCTTTGCTCAGTTTGAAGCGGAATGGCGCTCCGTTCCTCTGGAACGGATGCGCAGTTCTTGCGGAATATGCATAGACGAGAAGGGTAACGTGATCACCGGCGACCACATTCTTTACATCTACGGAAAATACATGAAAGAGCGCGGCAAGCTGCTGACCAACACCGTTGTCACCACCGTCATGTCCAACTTCGGTCTGTACAAGGCCTTTGATGAGCTTGGAATCGACTACGCGAAAACAGCCGTGGGAGACAAATATGTATATGAGTACATGATGAAAAACGGCTGCCGTATCGGCGGTGAGCAGAGCGGGCATATTATTTTCAGCAAATACGCCAGCACAGGGGATGGAATTCTCACCAGTCTGAAGATTATGGAAGTTATGATGGCGAGAAAGAAAAAGCTTAGCGAACTTTCAGAAGGCTTCACCGTTTATCCTCAGGTGCTCACAAACGTGAGAGTGACCGACAAGAAGGCTGCGCAGGATGACGCAGATGTGCAGGCAGCTGTGAAGAAGGTTACAGAGGAACTGGGTGATACCGGAAGAATCCTGGTACGCGAGTCCGGAACAGAGCCGGTTGTGCGTGTTATGGTGGAAGCGGAGAGTGAAGAAATCTGCCAGAAGTATGTGGATATGGTTGTGAATGTAATTAAAGAAAATGGGTATGTGGCCGGATAAGGGCTGGATGCCGTGGATGCTGCCGCCCGGCGTGTGCCGGGCGGTGGTGGTATATATAAGATAAGTTATAAAAATAATATAACAATTGATCTTGGAGTTACAATGTTTTGAGGCACTTATGAAAATCACATACTTAGTTACTGTTCGCTGGTAACGTTACGACCTCCTTTATCTGTATTCACACCAAAGGTGTGTATTTACAGTATAAAGGAAATATATGTAATAGAGCCCAATAAGGTGGCTCTGAATTACCGGAATATATGGCTCTCATTCTCCGGAATGGTGGCTCTCAAAGTCCGGACAGGTGGCTCAAAGAGCCCCGGAATAATCAATGGCGTATCTGCGTGAGAACAAAGAAGAATTTATAAACGCAGTTAATTTAGCAAGTGAGTATTTTCACGTTCTTCCGGTTATCGTGGAGAAAGATTATTATGTGACTATGATTCTGCGGGAATTGTCAGAACGACAAGGTTTTGTTACCTAAATACCATTGATGTCTGAATAGTAACGTTCGTCCAGGAACTTGCTGAGCACTTACAGATATTATATAGATTTTTTTTTAGTTCCATGGTATCATTATCAGAAAGATATTGTTTACTATGGAACTTTTTTGAGGTGAGCGGAAATGGGATTTCAGATAGATGATAGCATTGTGGATTATCTTGAAGCTGTAAAAGAGGCTGAAAAAAACTATGTGGGCATTGAAGGAATAGATGTTGAAGATGGGGATACTAATATAGGTGGAGCTTATAATATTAATGATATTCGCATAGAGCAGAAGATGCTTACAGTTTATCAGATTGAAAATTGGATTAATAGTGGTATGTTAAATCTACATCCGGAATATCGAAGAAGTTTAGTATGGAATACTCAGAAAAAAACATCTTTTATAGAATCCATTTTGTTGCGATTACCACTTTCGGCATTTTGGTTAGATGAGGATGAAACTGGTTATAAGAATGTCATGGATGGTATGCAGAGATTAAATACAATTCATGAGTTTATACAAAATGGATTTTGTCTGCAAAAAATGCATTATTTGACTGGCTGTGATAATATGATTTTTGGAGAGCTGCCTCCAATATATCAGTCTTATATATTGGAGACGATTTTAGCAGTCAATATATTGGATGAGCGCTGCCCTCAGCCAATAAAATTCGATATATTCCAGAGGATGAATTCATGTGGAGTAAAACTCAGTTCACAGGAAATCAGAAATGGTATGGCGAAACCGTTAGTTAGGCAGCTTTTAGACGAAATGTCATCTTGTGAGGAATTTAGAAAAGCTATAGGTGGCAATATTAAAAATGTGCGAATGGAGACACAGGAATTGTGCCTTCGTGTTATTACTTTTTTGTATCATTTTGATTGGGTGCATAGGCGGTTTTTGAATTATTATGGTCTGCAGAAAACGATGGATAATATGATTATTGAATTAAACCTGTATTATATACAAAACGATTATCAGAGGATATTAAATGATTTCAAAATGGCAATGCGGCAGGCCCATATAATTTTAAAAAATGATAATTTTAGTAAACCAGGGAAGAGATGGGTTAATGCATCTTTGTTTACCAGTTGGGCGGTAGCACTAATAAACATAAAACCATCAGATGAATGGATAAAGAAACATGCAGATGAAATATATGCTTCTTATAGAAAAAAATTAGAAGAAAAAACAGCGTTTTATCATGCAGTAACAGCATCTACTGGATCAAAACAGAATATTTTGACAGCGTTGGAAGCGATTCGTAAAATATTAGAGAGGATAATATGATAAAAAAATTCTTGATCAGAAATTATAAATGTTTTCCTGAATTAGGTATATCGTTTAAAAGAATGAATATTTTGGCAGGCGCGAATGCAGCAGGTAAATCTTCTGTGATTCAGGCGCTTCTTTTGGCGTACGCAGCGTCTAATATGAAAAAGGGGGATTTGGTGGATATAAATGAAATATTAGGAATACAAACTGGTAATCCGAGAACATTGATAGCACAGAATCCTATAACTTTGTCAAGGGGAGATTTTGGCTTTGATATTATTGAAGATGAAACTGCTGTAAGTATTCGATATAGTTTGGATCCTCAGTTTCCTTTGAATTTAAATGCCTCTAGAAATCGTGGTGAATTGTCTAGTAAAATATGCTATTTGAATGCAGAGAGAAGAGGACCGAGAGTGTCCTACCCAGCGGGAGGAAATCTAAGTATTATGCCCGATGGCGCAAATGCGGCATATTTAGTAGAAAGAGCAGATTTAATGAATTGGCAGGTACCTTTGGCTGCGCGGGCAATTGCGTCTGTAGGTAAATTTTCAACTCAGGTAGAAGAATGGATGAATTTGATTTTAGGTGATGTGCAACTTTCTATTACAACAGATTTAGTTAAAGCGAGTACGGATGTACGGTATAGAAATGCATTAGTTGATTATGAAGTGTTACCGACGATGACGGGATTTGGAATCAGTTATATTTTTTCTGTAGTTACGGCTGCACTATGGTGCTCTGTTAACAAGAATATGATACTAATTGTCGAAAATCCAGAAGCTCATTTGCATCCGGCAGCGCAGAGCAGAGTTGGAAAATTTTTGGATATAATTGCATCTTCTGGAGTGCAGGTAATCGTAGAAACTCATAGTGAACATTTAATAGATGGTGCAAGGCTGCAGGCCGCATATTTGAAAAAAACAGAGGATATGCAGGTGCTTTTCTTTCAGACCGAAGACAGAGGTATTAAAATGAAGGAAATTGAAGTAAACCTGAATGGAGAATTGTCAGAGTGGCCAAAGGGCTTTTTTGATCAGAAAAGCCAGGATTTACGTGATTTGTTATCTATAAGGAGAACGAATGCAGGTAGAAAATAAATTGATAGCAGAAAGCATATCCTACACATCATCCAAAGCTAATATGAAGGTGAGAACTGAAGAAGTGGGTGATCTTATGGATATAGATGCGTATTGTGCTAATTTGGATGAATGTATTATTATAGATAATGATATCTGGGAACAGGAAGTAGAAGATGGAATAAAGTTTATGGATTGGCTTTATTCTGGAAGCGGTGAGGGAAGTGAAGACGATAGAGCCCGGATACGTTCGTTTATAAACAGAAATTATATTGAAAGAAATTCAACTTTAGATAATGTTGAAGAGATACAAGTGGCATTGGGTGAATATGAAGATGCTGTGAGTAATGAAAGACAATATATTGAAAAAAGAAGGGACATTTTAGCTAGTATTACATCTGTAGAAGATTATCAGAAATTCATGGAGTCTTGTTTTTGTAATAGTTGTTTTGCAGATAATATTTTATCCGGGATGAAGTATATTGATAGTTTCGCTTCGCATACAAGAGAAATTACGGATTGCCTTGCGTTGTTAAATGATGAGGCTGTTGATTTGTATGAGAAATACCGTAATAATTTGAAAGAAGCTATTGCTATTTTAACTGCTAAACAAATAGAATGTTCTCTAGATCATTCACATAAGGATGCATTGATTTTTCCGTTTACATATTATGAAGAAATTGAAGGTGTTAAACAGCCGATTCAAAAAGAAATTACATGTGAACCGCATCTGAAACTTATAAATCGATATTCAAATCTCAGAATTTATTTTTTCTGGATGGATGAAATGGTTAGAGAAGGGAAGAAAGTACTGGTTGGAAGAATTGGCGGGCATCCCTATTAAGCTGGAAGTCCCAGTGTGAAATCTTAATTGGAAACAGCCTGGAAGAGAAGAAAACAAGGTTGATTACCAAAAGAAGACTCAGAAGCTGCCGCGAGCAAGCTCGCGTAGCTTCTGATGCCTTAATGTTTAAGAAGTAAAGACAGCACTCTAGATCTTGCCCCTCTTTCATACCGAAATCCCAGCGCATGGCGTATGATTTCCGGCAAATAGAGTTTTTCCCCGTCTCGTGTCAGGTAGCCTGACTGAATCATGGATTTTTCTTCCGTAGTTGTAAGAGAATCTTCTTCCAGATTCATAGGAAGAGTTTTTTTATCAAATCCGCGTGAGATGGCTGAGTTCTTTGGTTTTACAGAAGATGAGGCGCTTAAAACTTATATAAGATTGAATTATGATGGTTTAAAAGACTCTGTCATAAAAATGCTTGGAGGCGGTAAGGTACAGATCAACACGGGAACTTTTTCGAATGATATGGCGACTTTTCAGGGAAAAGATGATGAATTGACTCTGTTGGTCCATCTTGGCTATTTGAGCTATCATTGGCCGGATAAAACCGTCTATATCCCCAATAAAGAAGTTTCCCAGGAATATCTTGGGGGAGTATGGCATAGAAATTGCAAGTGTATGAACTAAAAGAACCGAGGTTAAAACATATGCTAAAATACGAGCAGAATCAAGATGGCACTGTTTCATTTCGAGTGAATAGCAAATTATATCCTTTAAAGGCAATATATCGTGCGGCCTATTTATTTACAGACAGATATTATATTGGCCTGGATCTGAAAGACGAAAATTATATTATTTCTTTCTCAAGGAAAGACAGGACAGCAGATTATAAGGATGTGGGAGAATTTCAGAATGAGTTGCTGAATCAGAGCATGAAGACAGCACTTAATGATGAAACCAGAGATATCCGCAAGTTGATCGTGACCAGAGCTTTATACAGTGCATTTATTCCAGATGCAGAGAATGAATTTTCAAATACCGGAGACGAAATGGAGAATCAGGAAATTTATAACTTTTCGGAAACTCCAGAAAAAGAGACAGAAGCATATGATTTAGATGAAATAGCAAAGGCCTGGTGTGATGAATAAGTTATATTTACATAAAGAGATATATCTGCGGACCGCTGTAGAAGAAACGCTTCATGCATTTAAAAATATTGCGGAAATTGTTCTGGAAGAATCAGAGAATTACTATTGCCTGACCTTCAACAATTGCAAAGCAGATCCGTATATTGCAACAAAGGAATTCGGAAATTACGCATTGACTTTGACAATCCAGAGCGCAGGTGATCTGTATGATTGATATTGTGATGATCCTGTATCTCCTGTTTTTTTGTGCTGTATCAGCAGTTACAGACTGGAAAAAAGGAAAGATATATAACAAATGGCTGACGATAGGCATGTGTCCCGGAGTAATTCTTGTAATCTGTTACTATATAGGACATAGCGAAAGTCTTCTGCTTTTTTTTACAAATCTGGCAGCAGCAGTTGTAATAGCCGTGATGTTCTATTCCCTGAAATTATGGGGAGCCGGAGATTCGAAACTGTGGATGTTTGTGAATTTTTTATATCCCGCAGGCTGGTATGCGACCACCAGTAATATGCTTTTTCCATCTATGCTTTTGTTCATGGTAATATTTATAGAGGCATACTTATATTTAATCGGAGAATCTGTCTGGTATTACTTATTCAAAAAAGAAAAGGGTGTAACACTTAAGCGCGAAAAGATTGGATGGATGCAGGTATGGAATCTGGCTTTTTCTATTTCCTTTTTATCAATTGTATATACAGTCTGCAGTGTGCTTTTTAAGAATTATTATGAAAGCAATCGGATATTCTTTTCCGTGGTAGGGATTTTGCTGACAAATAAGTTGGTAAGTATAAAATTTCCTGGAAAGAAAGTATGGACAATAGTATTGACTGGGATGTATATTGCGCTTAACCTGGGATTTTATGGCGGATTTGATAAGAAAATGCTGGTATTAACCATTCTTCTGGTTGTGATCACCCATTTTAGCCTGCAATTTGCAGATAAGTATAATTATGAATGGATTCCTACCAAAGAAGTGAAAGAAGGCATGATCATGTCTTATTTTGCAATACAACAGTTTTTCGGTTCGAGAGTAAAAGGATTACCAGATACTACAGATGAAACTACAAAGTCACGGATTTCCGCTGATGAGGCAGATGCCATAAAAAGATGGGAAAAGTCTAAATATGGTCAGCCGCAGATCATGGTGGTGCGGTATATTCCATTTGCCGTATTTATTTTGATTGGGATGATTACCTATATAATCGGGGTGTATAACTTAAGATGAGTAAAGTAAGCGAATTGCCAAAGGAATGTTTGTGGAGAATCGAAAAAGAAGAAAATACATATGCCGTGAATGCTATGTGCCAGAGAATTCAGTTGGAATCTGACGGCGAATCAGAATTTCAACCAGGTCATGGCGATGTACTTGAAGTCACGAATAATGGCAAAGTTATCTGCCTTCATGCTGGGGCTTCCTCAAGCGCATTAATATTTGTAACCAATCAGTGTAACTCCAATTGTATTATGTGTCCGGATTCTGTGAAGCAGAGAACCAGACAAAATACGATTACTATAGAATATTTATTGGAGTATGTGTCTCTTCTGCCGACGGATCTTACCCATATCGATATCACTGGTGGCGAGCCTACGCTTTTGAAGGAAAATCTGCCTGTGCTGATCGAGAAGGCTCTTGATCAGGCTGGGAAGGCTGAGATTTTAATGCTTTCTAATGGAAGAAGCTTTGCTGTACGAAAATATAGTCAATTATTTTATCCTTTCGCTGACCGGAAATTTAAAATTGAAATTCCAATCCATAGCGCTAGTGGTGAAAAACATGATTTTATTGCAGGATGCCAGAATAGTTTCATCCAGACCATAGCAGGAATTCATAACCTGTTAGATGGTGGTGTTGAAATTGGAATCCGTATCGTGGTATCAAAACTGAATTATACAGAATTGAATTCCATTGTAGATTTCATACATTATGAATTTCCTGATATTAAATATATAAATTTAATGGGCATGGAGGTTATGGGAAATGCCTGGAAAAACAGGGAAATGGTATGGGAAGAACTGGAAAATTTGAAGCCATATCTTCAAGGGGTATTGGTTCGATGCTTTAAGTGGGGAATTGAGCCAAGATTATATAATTTTCCTTTATGTCTGTTTGATCAGAAATACTGGTATAATTATAGGAAAAGTATTAGTGATTATAAGATCCGATATTTTGAAGACTGTGAAAAATGCAGAGAAAGAGAACAATGTGGAGGCTTTTTTGCTTCTACCTTCCACCATACAAAGTATAAAGTCAGGGTACAGTAATGAAGAAAAATTATTTTAATTACAAGGTAATAAACGACAAATACTTATTGACCAATGATTTAGGACGTTATATATTTTTATCAGAAGATCAGTTTGAAAAATTAATGAGTGATCAGTTGTCTGAAGAAGATGAGATTACACAGCAGTTGGAGGATGAATTTTTTCTATTTGATTCCAGTGATTATGATTTTGTAGAAAAAGCGGGGAAAGCATACAGGGAATATCATCGGAATTTATTTCAGGGTGCGGCACTTCATATTTTTGTGCTGACCAGGCAGTGTAATCAGCAGTGTGTGTATTGTCAGGCATCTGCCAATATGGACAAAACAACCAAAATGACCATAGAGACGGCCAAAAGAGCGGTAGATATTGCATTGCAGACACCAGCCAGATACATTACTATTGAATTTCAGGGTGGTGAGCCTCTTTTGAATTTTGAAACCTTGAAATTTATTGTGGAATATGCAAATGAAAATAAAGAAGATAAACAGGTAGAATTTTCACTGGTTTCTAATTTAATGCTTCTGGATGAAGAAAAAGCGGATTTTCTGGCAGAACACAATGTTATGATCTGTACTTCCCTGGATGGAGATGAAAATTTACATAATCGAAACCGCCCTTATTTTCAGCGCAATCCGTTTCAGATTTTAGTCAGGCGGCTGGAAGCTCTAAAAAATAGAGGAATAGCAGTATCTGCAATCCAGACAACTACCAGATATTCGCTGACACAATATAAAGAAATGGTAGATCAATATATTGCGCTGGGGCTGGAGCAAATAACGGTAAGACCTTTGACACCCTTGGGCTATGCGGAGCAAAACTGGGAAAAAATAGGATATACCGTGGATGAATTCTTGAAGTTTTACCGGAATGTCTTAGAATATATTCTGGAATATAACAGAAAAGGAATTCTGGTAATTGAGGGCCATGCACGAATCTTCTTAAGTAAAATATTTCATCACGACGCAGGAAATTATATGGAGCTTCGTTCCCCTTGTGGAGGTGCGATTGGTCAGCTTGCGTATTATCACAATGGGAAAGTATATAGCTGTGATGAAGCCAGAATGCTTGCGGAAATGGGGGATGACAGTTTTTGCCTGGGAAATGTTTATGAGGATGATTACAATGATCTGCTGGAATCGCCTGCCTGTAAGGTGCTTGCAAACGCGTCATGTTTGGAAGGACTAAGTGATTGCTGTGACTGTGTTTTCCATCCGTATTGCGGAACTTGTCCAGTGATCAGTTATGCCAGATATAAAACTGTGTATCCAAGTTTAAACAAGGAGTATAGATGCAGCATTTATAAGGGAATACAGGAAATCCTTTTTGAAAAAATAAGTGAAAATGATCCGGAAATACTGAGGTTTTTTCAAGAGTGGTGCGAATGAGCTGGTATTAGGATTTAATAAAAGTTATAAGAGAATAAAGGAGAAAAGCGTATGAGAGAAAGGAAAAGTAGTTTTAAAAACCTGCTGAGATTTTTGATTTTCAGTTTGATAATTTCTGCTGGAATTCGTTGTCCTTATTCTGTGGAAGCATCCAGACAGAAAATCACCTATGAAGATGGCGATAAGTACATAGGCAATATTAATGATGATACCAAAGAAAAAAATGGATCGGGCAAATATTTTACTGCCAAGGGTGTTGTCATAAGCGGAAAATGGAAAAATGATTTTCTTACAGGAAAGGCAACTGTAATATATCCCAATAAAGAAAAATATGTTGGATATTTTAAGTGGGATAAACGAAATGGTTCTGGCACCTATTATTTCAAAAATGGAGATCGCTACAAGGGAAGCTGGAAAAACGATAAAATGAATGGTAAGGGTACTTATACCTGGAAAAATAGAAACTATGTAAAAGGTACCTGGAAAAGCGGAAAGCTGAATGGAACAGCTACTTTCAAAAAGGGCAAATATCAGTATTCCATTAAAGTTTCAAAAGGAAAACTGAAAAAAGTATATAGCAGAAAGCGGGTGAAATGATGGATAAAGAAAATCTGTTTCCTCAGATAAAGAAAGGAATTGAAGACTTTATGCAAGAAGAGGAAGGTAATATTTCCAGATCTAAGGTAGCAATGATCGGTTCGATGATGGTGATTTTGGGCGTAATGCTTGCAGATGGAAATATTTATGCTGCTCATAGATCACATAGCTCACACTCCTCTCATAGATCTCATAGTAGTCATAGCTCGCATAGTTCACATTCTTCTGGATCGCATAGCAGTCATGCATCTCACTCTTCCGGAAGCCACAGCAGCCACGGCTCCCATTCGTCAGGAAGTCATAGCTCCCATTCATCAGGAAGCTCAAGCTCGGGCGGTTTTTCATCTGGAAGCAGTAGCAGTAAGTATAATGTGAGCCTGCCAAAGATGCAGGTTCCGCAAGCTACCCCGGATATAAATATTAATTAATCGTTATTCCTGTAATAAAAAACAGCCCCCTGCGTGGTCAGGGAGCTGTTTTGTTATACATAAAAATTATTTAACTGTAACTTTGACATATTTTGTAACTGTCTTGTAGTTTTTAGCTTTAACAGTTACTTTAACCTGATAGATACCTTTCTTGGTACCCTTAGCAACAGTGATCTTACCGCTCTTGCTAACTTTGATCTTGGAGTTGTTTGTTGTGTAGGTAACTTTAGCACCTTTTGTCTTAACAGTGGTCTTAATTGTTCCTACAGATTTAGCTTTCTTCTTAACAGACTTCTTAGTTGTGGAGAAAGTATCTTTCTTGATTGTTACTTTCTGAGATTTAGATTTAATCTTGTAAGTAAGAGTCTGCTTGAAACCAGCATATTTTCCTTTACCAGTTACGGTAACTTTGTATGTGCCGGCATTTGTAAAGCCTGTTTTGTTGTAAGTTACTTTGTAATACTTAGCTTTGATTGTTTTGCCGTTGGCATCTTTAACAACAACCTTAGGAGCCTGTTTCTTAGTATTGTAAGTTACAGTCTTCTTGGAAAGAGATGCGTTAAAGGATGATTTTACAGGTGAATTAGCTGCAAAAACAGTTGTGCTCATAAGGAGCATCATTACTGTAGCCAGAACGGTTACAGCAATCTTCTTGAATGACTTCATTGGTAACACCCTCTATTTCTTAATTTAATTTATTTAATAAACGGTCTCCCCACGCAGACCAGTTTATCCAAAAACAGGAATCCAGCAGGTCAATGGTGCTTTTTGCGGCTTTTTTGAGACCTGGAGGCTTGGGAAGAAGAGTCGCTGTCGGAACTGGAGTCGCTGGCATCTTCCTTTTTGTCTTTCGGCCCATAGCCGTAACCGTAGCCATAGCCGTAACCATATTTGCCATATCCATAACCATATCCCCGTCCCTTTACATCAGCACGGTTCAGGACAGTTCCCAGAAGCTTACAGCCGGACTGCTGGATCTCATAGAGAGACTGCTTGATCAGGCTGCGGGGAGTTGTACCTGCACGTACCACCAGGACGGCACCGTCACACAGGGATGCGATAAGAGCACCATCGGAAACGCTGCCAAGAGGCGGAGAATCGATAATAACGAAACGATAATTCTGGGCAAGAGTATCCAGAAGCTCTTTGAAACGGATATCCTCCAGAAGAGCAGATGGATTCTCAAGAAGCTGTGTACAGGGAACCATATATCCGTTTGGGATATTGGTGCTGTATACTACATCATCATATTCTGCCAGACCAGAAAGATAGTGGTTCAGACCTAATGTGGTATCGTCATCGTAATCCATCTGAAAACGGGTTTTCATAACAGATTTACGAAGATCCACGTCTACCAGTACCGTTGGGAAACCTGCCTCGGAAAGCATTTTCCAAAGGTAGGAGGAAATGGTACTTTTTCCCTCGTTTGGCTGGCAGCTGGTCAGCAGGATCTTGCGAGTGTTTTTTCCACAGAATTTAATATTAATACGAAGTCGGTTCATAGCCTCGGAGACAGAATATGGAAGCTCCGGAAGCATTACATTAAGCTGATTCATGATTTCTTGCGACCTCTCTTTCTGCCACGTCTTCTGTGCTGTTCCTCATCCAGATCGATTACCTGATCGCTGTCAGGAATAGTGGTAAGAGGTACCAGACCAAAGTATTTCTCCATATCATCTGCAGTATGGATGGTGTCATCCATCAGATATCTGACTGTAAAGAATGCTGCACAGAGAAGGAAACCAAGCAAAGCACCGATCAAAGTGTATTTAGTGTAGCTTGGAGCTACCTTGCTCTCTGGAAGCTTGGCATGCTGAGCCAGGTTTGGAGCCAGGGTGCTCATGGTCTCTGGAAGATAATCAATCGCTACCTCGGCCATTGTTTCCGCCAGATCCTGTGCCATCTGCGGATCCGTGGAAGTAGCAGTGATCTCCAGAATACGGGTATCACTTGGGTTATTCAGGGAAAAGGACTTAGCCAGTTCCTCGGAAGTGGTGTCAAGACCTAACCGGTCAATAACACGGTTCAGCACCGGATAGCTGAGCATCAGCTGTTCGTAATCCGCTGTCAGGGAAGTACCAAGGTTCAGGTCACTTAAATTGACAACAGAATCATCGGAAGCAGACACTACATAAAGCTTGGATGTGGACTCATAGGTAGGTGCAATGAGAAAATAAGAATATGCACCAAAGAGTACAGCACCTGCAAGCAGGCAGACCAGAAGATAGCGCCATTTGTCCAGCAGGGCATAGGCGAGATCCACAAGGTCAATCTCTACCTCGTCATTTGTGAGTTCTTCGTTCATTTTGGGTCTCCTTAATTTAATTTATTTTTCTAATAGGAAATTACTACTTCTTTTCCTTATAAAAAAGCGAAAGGATCGTTTCCTGAAGGCTGTCCTCGTCAGGTGTAAAGGTCTGCCAGCCATCTTCGTCAAAGCCGTCTGTTCCCTGGATGGTTAGCTTCTCTTCCGGAGTCTCATCGGAGAGGAGAAGTGCAAGCCGGGAAAACTTCTTGGCGCTGATATTGGTAGTCATGTAATCCTCCAGGGCGTGATACAAATCCAGTGGGAAAGTCTTATCCTCGCTGCATTTCGCCTGGAAAACCGGCATAAAGGCTTCCTCGTACTGTGCCTGGCGCTTCATACGGTTGTCATTCAGTCCGTCGCCTACCGTTTTACGTTCACGGATGAAACGCTCAGCGTCCTCTCCATGTAAGGTAACAGTCTGTCCTTTGATCAGGGTATCGCTGTCTGGAAAATCATCTTCCACGGTGACGGTGACACCGCCTACCATGTCATTGACAGTCTGGATCGCTCCCATATTAACCATTGCGAAGCCGTCAATCTTATGGCCTCCCAGAAGAGTGGAAACTGCATCTACTGTATTCTCTGCCCGGATCTCCTGGTCCAGACTCATGGCATGTGCCAGGGAAATCTGAAAAACATCAGTATCAATATAGGTTCCGTCATCGTCAAGGCTCCGGATCGGAGTCATGGTATTGCGGTCGATGGTGAGGATCTTACAGGTGTCGGTGCTTCGGTCACGGACCAGAACGATCAGCACATCACATTGTCCGGTGCCGTCGTATTCCTTGATCTCTGTAACTTTATCCGGAGAATCAATTCCTGCGAAAAGGTAGGTCTCCAGGTTGCCCTTCGGCACGTAGGTGACACCTTTATAGGTGATTTCGCCTGTATCCTGGGTGGAAGAGGCTGTAGTCTGTGTGATGGTGTGGTTTCCAGCCATGGTAAGAACACCGGCAGTCATCCCGATGCCAAGAACACCAACTGTAATGCCAACTGCCAGATATTTCAGTCTTTTATTATTATGTCTGGGATTTTTGTAGTGACGCATTATATCCTTCCTTATAAGAAACACTCTTGACAAATACACAAGATTTGTTGTTTTATTGTAACTGTAAATGTTTAAAGCAATTACGCTACCTAAAATATGTACTGATTTTATCACGCTTCCGTTCAGAAGGCAACCCGCCTTTGACCAATTTTGTCAAAAATGGGTGACGAAAAAAATCGTTTATCTCTGAGGTTTTTTGTGCTATACTTATACAACGTATAGATTTCAGAGGAATTTTACTGGAGGAAAAAATGGAAAATCGCGAACGATATAAGAGACTGATCATGTTTTTGGCGTCTGCGGTGATCGTTACTATTGAGACATTGCTTTTTGCTTACATCTGGTATAAGTTTTATGCCCATAAGGATGTGATCGGCAGACGGTTTGACAGAGGTAATCAGGTAGTAATCGGCTTGTATGTGCTGATGATGTATTTCTTCTATAAGATTTACGGTGGATTTAAGGTTGGTTACCTGCGTGTGTTTGAGGTGATCTATTCCCAGATCCTTTCGGTGGTCTGTGTGAATTTTATTACGTATCTGCAGCTGTGCCTGATCGGACGCTGGCGTCTGGGAGAACATTTGTCCCCTATGCTTGCCATGACAGGGATCGATCTTGTGATCGTAGTGGTATGGGTTGTGGGTATGCGTTTTGTGTATACCAGGCTGTATCCGCCCAGACAGATGCTGATGATCTATGGTGGCCGTAATCCTGGGGATCTTCGGGATAAGCTGGAGACCAGGGAGGATAAATATGCGATCAAAGAGATGGCACCTCTTTCCCTTGGCCTTGACGCACTTAAGGAGAAGATTGACGGATATAAGGCTGTAGTGATTGGGGACATCCCTTCCCACGAGCGAAATGTAGTGCTGAAATATTGCTTCGAAAAGGATATCCGGTGTTATTCCATTCCGAAGCTTTCCGATATCATGCTGCGAAATGCAGACGATATCCATCTGTTTGATACCACATTGCTTCTGTCACGTAACCTGCGTCTCACAGCAGAGCAGTTGTTTTTCAAAAGAGTGGTAGATATTGTATTTTCACTGCTGGGACTGGTGATCGCGTCGCCATTTATGCTGCTGATCGCCCTTGCCATTAAGCTTTACGATGGCGGCCCTGTGTTTTACAAGCAGCCCCGTCTTACCAGGGATAAGAGAGTCTTTATGATCCTGAAATTCCGGAGCATGAAAATGGATTCCGAGGTAAAGGGTGCACAGCTTGCCAAGAAAGAGGACGACAGGATCACACCTGTGGGCAGGATCATCCGCCGGATCCATTTCGACGAGCTGCCACAGATTTTTAATATTTTAAAAGGGGATATGTCTTTGGTTGGTCCAAGACCTGAGAGACCGGAGATCGCAGCGCTTTATAGTGAGCGCATTCCTGAATTTGATTACCGCCTGAAGGTGAAGGCCGGACTTACCGGTTACGCCCAGGTTTATGGTAAATACAACACGACACCTTATGACAAGCTGAAGCTGGATCTCACTTATATTGAGACCTATTCTTTGAGACTGGACATCAAGCTTCTCATGCTTACCTTCAAGATTCTTTTCCAGAAGGAGAATACAGAAGGGGTTGAGGCATGGCAGAAGACGGCTGGCCAGGAGAGAAACGAGGAGAAGAACGAGGAGAAGAACTGAGACGAGGAGGAAATTTTATGTGTGGAATTGTTGGTTATGTAGGAGATGAGCAGGCGGCACCGATTTTGCTGATGGGCCTTTCCAAGCTGGAGTACAGAGGCTACGATTCAGCTGGTATCGCAGTCCGGAATGAGGAGACAGATAAGATTGCCATTGTGAAAGCCAAGGGCCGTCTGAAGACACTAATTGAGAAAACAGACGGGGGTTCCGCTGTACCAGGTACCTGTGGTATCGGTCACACCCGCTGGGCAACTCACGGAGAGCCTTCTGAGACCAATGCCCATCCTCACTGTACAGATGACAAGTCTGTGGTGCTTGTCCACAACGGAATCATTGAGAACTATCAGGAACTGAAGACCAAGCTTCTTCGTTCTGGCTATACATTCTATTCTCAGACGGATACAGAAGTTGCTGTAAAGCTGGTGGATTATTATTACAAGAAGACCGGCACTCCCCTGGAGGCTATTTCCAGAGCTATGCTCCGTATCCGCGGTTCTTATGCTTTTGGCGTTATTTTTAAGGATTACCCGGGCAAATTATTTGCTGCCCGTAAGGACAGCCCGCTGATCATTGGAAAAAGTGAGACAGGAAGCCTGATCGCATCTGATGTCCCGGCAATCCTGGATCAGACCAGAAAGGTTTATTACATTGGCAACCTTGAGATCGCGGAGCTTTCCCGTGATGAGGTCCATTTCTATAATATTGACCGTGAAGAGATTGAAAAAGATGTTGTAGAGATCCAGTGGGATGCAGCAGCTGCTGAGAAAGGCGGCTATGAGCACTTCATGCTTAAGGAGATCCATGAGCAGCCAAAGGCCGTTCAGGATACCATTGGAGCTTATGTAAAAGAAGGTCACATTGATCTTTCCGAGACCGGACTTACCGATGAGAAACTGGCTTCCCTGAAACGTATTTATATCATTGCCTGCGGTTCTGCATACCATGTAGGCATGGTTGGAAAATATGTGATCGAGTCCATGGCGAAGATCCCTGTTGAGGTGGATGTGGCTTCTGAGTTCCGTTACCGCGATCCGATCCTTGTGGAGGATTCCATGGTGGTGATCATTTCCCAGTCCGGTGAGACTGCAGACAGCCTGGCTGCTCTTCGTCTTGCCAAGGAGAGAAATGTGCCGGTACTTAGCGTGGTAAATGTAGTTGGCTCCAGCATTGCAAGAGAGAGCGACTATACCTTATATACTTATGCAGGCCCTGAAATTTCCGTTGCTACTACCAAGGCTTACAGCACCCAGCTGATCGCCATGTATCTGCTGGCCATCCAGAGCGCCTTTGTTCAGGGAAGACTGGAAGAGAGCCGTGTGGAGAGCCTTCTTAAAGAGATGGAGACACTGCCGGATAAGATCAGCCGTGTTCTGGATGACAAGGAGCGTATCCAGTGGTTCGCAAGTAAGTATGCAAATGCCCACGATATTTTCTTCATTGGACGTGGTATTGATTATGCCATCAGCATGGAGGGAAGCCTGAAGATGAAGGAGATTAGTTATATTCATTCTGAGGCTTACGCTGCCGGCGAGTTGAAGCATGGAACCATCAGTCTGGTGGAGGATGGTACTCTGGTGATCGGTGTGATGACACAGAAGGATCTTTTTGAGAAGACGCTCAGCAATATGGTTGAGGTAAAGAGCCGTGGTGCTTATCTTATGGGACTGACCAGCTATGGCAATTACAGCATTGAGGATACAGCTGATTTCTCCGTATACGTTCCGAAAACAGAGAAATACTTTACTACCAGCCTTGCTATTGTGCCGCTGCAGCTTATGGGATACTATGTCAGCGTTGCCAAGGGTCTGGATGTGGATAAGCCGAGAAACCTGGCAAAGTCTGTAACAGTGGAATAACGTTATAGAATTGATTCGCTTTTTTAGATGAATGAGCGTAAATTGATAATATTGTTATAAACATGGGAATGGCGCGGAGAAATGGATTCTTCGCGCTGTTTCTTTAAAGAGCTGAGAGATATTTGCCGAGCGGACAGGTAAAATTGGGGGAGAGGGTTTTAGCTTAAGGTTGCTGGTGTATGTGACATTGCGCTGCTTGTTTGGTAACTATTCTGTAGAGAGTATTCCGCGAAACGTGTAACTGTGATGGTACTGAACAGTTACCTTGTTTATATATTTTAGGTGAACGAAATTGGAAAAAGATGGAAAGAAAAGGTATAGGATCATAGGTACTGCCGGGCATATCGACCATGGCAAGACCTGCCTGGTGAAGGCGCTGACAGGTACGGATACAGACCGTCTGGCAGAGGAAAAAAAGCGGGGAATTACAATTGAAAACGGGTTCGCTTTTCTGGATCTTCCAGATGGTACCCAGGCTGGGATTATTGATGTGCCCGGGCATGAAAAGTTTATAAAGAATATGCTGGCTGGGGCTGGCGGAATAGACATTGCCATGCTGGTGATCGCGGCAGATGAGGGCGTCATGCCACAGACAAGGGAACATCTGGAAATTCTTTCTCTCCTTGGAATCCGTGCGGGTATTGTGGTGATCACGAAAGCAGATCTGGAGTGGAAAGCGGGACTTCGGGAGAAAATCCAGGAATTTGTCCGGGGGACGTTTCTGGAGAATGCAGACGTGGTGGTGACCAGTGCTGCGGATGGATGGGGGATTGAAGAACTTCGGGAGAAGCTGTGGAATAAGATTGGCGTAAATGGCAGGGAGACATTGAGCTTTGTCAAAAGAGAAAGTGGATTGGTTGATGAAGGAAAAGTAGTAAAGTATCGTCTGCCAATAGATCGTGTATTTTCATTAAAGGGTTTTGGCACCATCATCACCGGTACGCTGCTTGACGGTATTCTGGAATTGGATTCTGACGCCATGCTATATCCCCGTGGCGAAAAAGCAAAAATCCGCAGCATTCAGGTTCATGGTGAGGAAACCTCCAAAGCATTTCCTGGGCAGCGGGTAGCTGTAAATCTTCCCGGAATTGGAAAAGATGAGATTTCCAGAGGGGAGATCCTGGCAGCTGCCGGAAGTATGGAGTGCACTATGATGGCAGATGTGCGGCTGCGTCTGTTGAAATCCGCACATCGCTCTATAAAAAGCGGCACCCGGGTACACCTTTATCACGGGGCAGCAGAACTTGTGTGTAAAGTGATTTTATTTGACCAGGAAATATTGAACCCAGGAGAAGAGGCTGTAGTTCAGCTTCGGATGGAGCAGACTACGGCAATGAAAGCCGGAGATCATTTTGTTATACGATTTTATTCGCCGGTGGAGACCATTGGCGGCGGTGTGGTGCTGAATCCAAATGCAGTGAAGCGGCGGAGAAAGCAGCGAAAATTAGAATATATGGGTACGGGACCGCAGCAATTTGGAGCTGCGCAGGCGCAAAATGAAATATCAGATATAAATATACAGAAGGCTCTTCAGGAAAATCAGAAAGATAGTTTCTGCCCGATGGGAAAGAAAGAAACTACCGGTTCCAAGGCAGCAGGGCAGACAGCAAAAGAAATCCCTGTCAGTACAATATTCCTTCGCTTACAGGAATTATACCTGAAATCTGGTTTTACCCCGCCGCTGACCGATGAAGTAAAAAGCGCCTTTTCCCATGAAAAGGATTTTTCCAGAATCTTCTTTGCAATGGTGCGGGGCGGTCAGCTGGTACGCTTTGACGAAAAGCATTATATCCACTGTGAAATCCGCGAGAAGGCATTGAATATGGCGTGCCTGATATATGAAGAAAAAGGTGTGATCCAGACTGGTGAATTTCGTGACCGTCTGGGATTATCAAGGAAATGTGCCATCACGCTGCTGGAAGGATTCGACAAAGAGCGGATCACGGTTATGGAAAATGGGACGAGAGTGCTGCGAAAAGCCAAGTAGTCAGCTGTATGGTGTGAGAGTACTGCGAAAGATCAGGTTGACTGTAGAACATGCGAGAAAACTGCAAAAAGCCAAATAATCTATAGAAATATGCGAAATGAAGAAAAATGCATATATTTTGGCGGGAACATATGGGAATCGAACCCATCCGGGACGGGATTAGCGCCCCACACTGGTTTTGAAGACCAGGAGGCACACCGGCACCTATCTGCTCCCAGTGAGAGTATAGCGGAGATTGACTGCTTCGTCAACTTCTTGTTACTGTTCACTGGTAACGTTCCGCGAGATGTTGTGAACAGTAACAACTTCTTGTATTCCCTATTGACTAAGCGGGGGCAGATAAAGTAGAATAGTATTATTCGGGATATTATAGGTATTTTATTTTTACATTACCGAATTACAGTATTAAAGAGCAGCCGGTTGCTGTTCACGGACAACATTTTGCAAAGGATGCTGTCCGAAATAGAGTGAACCGTAACCGTATCCTAAGAGGAGAAAAATATGGCAGAGACAGTTAGAGTAGTAGTAGATGCCATGGGCGGAGATAACGCTCCGGCAGAGCCTGTGAAAGCAGCTGTAGAGGCTGTTACCGAGAAAGAGGACATTGTAGTGATCCTTACCGGTAAGCAGGAAGTGATTGAGAATGAGCTGAGTAAATTTCAGAATTACCCCAAGGAAAGAATCCAGATCGTAAATACCACCGAGGTGATCGAGACAGCAGAGCCTCCGGTTCTGGCAATCCGTAAGAAGAAAGATTCTTCCATTGTGGTAGGCCTGAATCTTGTGAAGAAGCAGGAAGCAGAAGCATTTGTTTCCTCTGGAAGCTCAGGTGCCATCTTAGTAGGCGGTCAGGTGATCGTAGGAAGAAGCAAAGGCGTACAGCGTCCGCCCCTTGCCCCGTTGATCCCCACCCAGAAGGGAGTATCCCTTCTCATTGACTGCGGCGCCAATGTAGATGCCAGACCAGAGCATCTGGTACAGTTTGCGAAGATGGGATCCATTTATATGGAAGATGTAGTGGGAATCAAGAATCCCCGTGTTGCCATTGTAAATATTGGTGCAGAGGAAGAAAAGGGAAATGCACTTGTGAAGGAAACGTTCCCTCTTCTGAAAGAATGCCCGGCAATCAATTTCATCGGAAGCATTGAGGCAAGGGATATCCCGGCCGGATATGCAGATGTGATCGTCTGCGAGGCCTTTGTGGGAAATGTGATCCTGAAGCTTTACGAGGGACTTGGAAGTACCTTTATGAAGATGATCAAGGCTGGCCTTATGAAGGATACCCGCAGCAAGGTAGGTGCCCTTCTTGTGAAGCCTGCCATCAAGGAGACCCTGAAGGCATTTGACGCAAGTGAGTACGGCGGAGCACCTCTTCTTGGCCTGAAGGGACTGGTTGTGAAGACACACGGCAGTGCCAAGGCTGTTGAGATCCGTCATGCCATTTTCCAGTGTGTCCAGTTCAGACAGCAGAAGATCAACGAGAAGATCGCTGCCCATATGGTGGAGGAGACTACTGGGAAAGAAGCATAATTGCAGCAAAAATTTTATCCAGACTGACTGGGAATGGGAAAATATCCGAAAACCACAGTCAGTTCTGGCTAATCTGCTTTAAGACAGACAGTACCTGAAAAAGTCTGGGCTGTTTTTAATAAAGAAACACTGACGATCTGGCTTTACAGGCGTGACCATAGATACGCTGCTGCAGATTCTTAGGCAAAGACCTGCCGGATGACTGCCAGTTTGTCAGAGGGAAGGAAGTTTATTATGGAAAAAAAGTTAAAAGCATTGGAAACCCGCATTGGTTATGAGTTCAAGAACAAGAACCTTCTGATCCTTGCATTGACACACAGCTCCTATGCCAATGAGAAGAAGCTTGGCAAGGCAGGCTGCAATGAGCGTCTGGAGTTTCTTGGAGACGCAGTGTTAGAGCTGATCAGCAGCGATTTCCTTTACAAGAAATTTACCCAGATCCCGGAAGGCGAGCTGACCAAGAAGAGAGCCAGCCTGGTCTGTGAGCCAAGTCTTGCTTACTGTGCAAGAGATTTTGGACTGCCCCAGTATCTGCTTTTGGGCAAGGGTGAGGACATGACCGGTGGAAGAAACCGGGACTCTATCGTTTCCGATGCAACAGAAGCTCTGCTTGGAGCTATTTATCTGGACGGTGGTTTTGCTAGCGCAAAGGAGTTCGTTCTGAAATTTATTCTGAACGATCTTGAGAACAAACAGCTCTTTTATGATAGCAAGACCATCCTGCAGGAAATCGTACAGGAGAAGGGAACTCATCTTGTGGAGTACCGCCTGATGAAAGAGGAAGGCCCGGATCACAATAAGAGCTTTACCGTGGACGTTCTTGTCAGCGGCCAGGTAATGGGAACCGGCGTGGGCCATACCAAGAAAGCCGCAGAGCAGGAAGCTGCTTATCAGGCAATCCGTAAGATGAAGAAATAATGCTTTGAAGAATAGCAAAAAGCATTATTCCTGAACAACAGATGACTGCAAGAAAATATAACTAAAATGCTGCACTATCGTGGATTTTAGAGAATTATGCAATTAATTTATAACAATAATAACAAGGATTCGAATACATGTATTTAAAAAATATTGAAGTGCACGGGTTTAAGTCCTTTGCACAGAAAATCAATTTCGAATTTCATAACGGAATTACCGGAATCGTTGGTCCTAACGGAAGTGGGAAAAGTAACGTAGGAGATGCAGTCCGCTGGGTTCTTGGAGAGCAGAGTGCCAAGCAGCTTCGAGGCGGAAACATGCAGGACGTTATTTTTTCCGGAACAGAGACCAGGAAGCCGCTTAGCTTCGCCTCTGTTGCCATTACGCTGGATAACAGTGACCACAAGCTTCCGGTAGATTTCAACGAAGTTACTGTCACCCGAAGACTTTACCGTTCTGGTGAGAGTGAATATCTGATCAATGGAAGTGCCTGCCGTCTGAAGGACATTAATGAAATGTTCTACGACACCGGTATTGGTAAAGAGGGCTACTCTATTATCGGACAGGGCCAGATCGACAAGATCTTAAGCGGTAAGCCGGAGGAGCGCCGTGAGCTTTTTGACGAGGCTGCCGGAATCGTAAAGTTTAAGCGAAGAAAGGCGACCACCATCAAGAAGCTGCAGGACGAGCAGGCGAACCTGGTGCGTGTTACCGATATTTTAAGCGAGCTTACCAGACAGTTAGGCCCCCTGGAGCGCCAGTCTGAGACTGCCAGGATCTATCTTGCCAAGAGAGATACCTTGCGGGAACTGGATGTGAACAGCTTCCTTCTGGAAAATGAGGAGACCAGCCGTGAATTAAAGGAACTGGATGCCAAGAACACCCAGGCAAACGAAGAACTGGAAGAGAACCAGAAGGCTTATGAGCAGACCAAGGTAGAGTATGACCGTCTGGAAGAAGAACTGGAACAGTTGAATTCCCAGATGGATCAGCTCCGTGAGGAAACACAGAATAAGGCGATCCGCAGGCAGCAGTTAGACGGTGAGATCAAGGTTCTCCGGGAACAGATTTCCGCTGGTGTGCAGAATGAGGAGCACTATAAGAACCGTTTACAGACCATTGAGACGGATCTGAAGGAACGTCAGGAGGCTTTGGAGAGCCAGGAAGCAGAGAAATCCCAGCTCCATGCAGCACTTCTGGAAGCGAGGAAGCGCCAGGAAGCAGAGGAAGACAGGCTTTCCAATATCCAGGCACAGATCGAAGAATGTTCCCAGGCTGTGGAGAACGGCAAGAATGAGATCATCGAGCTTCTCAACACCCGTGCAACCACCAAGGGAAAAGCCCAGCGTTTTGATACCATGATGGAGCAGATCGATATCCGTAAGGCGGGGATCAGCCAGAGACAGCTCCATTTGAAAACTGAGGAAGCCCAGCAGCAGACGGAGCTTTCCAAGGCAAAGGAAAAATTCCAGGGAATTACCACCCTGATCCAGGATATGAACGCAGAGTGCCAGCGCCTGGATAATGAAGTACATAAAATTACAGATGAATTAAAGAAGCAGAACAGCCAAATGGAGATCGGCCAGAGCGCGTACCACCGCGAGGCTTCCAGGCTGGAATCTTTGAAGAATATTACCGAGCGCTATGACGGATATGGAAACAGTATCCGCCGGGTTATGGAGCAGAAAGACCGGGTGCCTGGGATCAAGGGCGTTGTGGCAGATCTGATCCAGGTAAATAAGGAATACGAAATTGCCATCGAGACAGCTCTTGGGGGAAGCATTCAGAACATTGTTACAGACAATGAGCAGACTGCCAAGCGCATGATCGAATTTTTGAAAAAGAACCGTTTCGGACGTGCTACCTTCCTTCCGCTGAACAGCATTAATACCAAGAGCGGTTTTACCCAGCGGGATGCCTTAAAGGAGCCTGGCGTGATCGGGCTTGCCAGTGAGCTGGTAACCACAGGTCCGGAATATGCAGGGCTTGCCACTTATCTTCTTGGACGTGTGCTTGTGGTGGATCACATTGACAATGCCATTGCCATTGCAAGAAAGTACAGGCACAGCCTCCGTATGGTAACGGTGGAGGGAGAATCCTTCAGCCCAGGCGGTTCCATGTCTGGTGGTTCCTTTAAGAATAACAGTAATCTTCTGGGCCGCCGTCGTGAGATCGAAGAACTGGAATCCAGTGTAAAAGCGCTGAAAAAAGACATGGACGATATGCAGAAGGCTATTAACGATAACCGGAGCAAGCGTAATGTTATGCGTGATACCATCGCAGACCTGCAGGAGAAGCTGCGCCAGCAGTACGTTGCCCAGAATACGGCGAAGATGAATATTAACCAGGTAGAAGCCAAGACAAAGGAGATCCAGTCTGGCTATGGAGAAATCCAGAGAGAACAGATGGAGATCCGCCGTCAGATCGAGGAGGCAGAGGCTGACCACAGCAAGATTGCCGAAGAACTGAAGGCTTCTGAGCAGGATGAGAAAGAGCTGGAGACTTTTATCCAGAACAAACAGGAAGAATTAGAGAACTGGAAAACAGAGGAACAGGAGATTTCCAGGAAACTGGAGTCCCTGCGTCTGGAAGCCAGCACAGCCCAGCAAAAAGAGAGCTTCGCTTCTGAGACTCTGAACCGTCTGGATCATGAGATGGAGGCTCTTCATCAGGAAGAAGCAGACATTCACGAGACCCTGGAGCTTGGTGGGGAAGAAAATGAGCGGAAACGGCAGTCTGTGGAGAATCTGGAGGCCGTGATCGCCACACTTGCCGAAGATGAGACCAAGGCGAAGGCGCAGCTGGAGAGCTGGCTGACTGTGAAGGATGAGAAGAATACCAGCCATAAGGCGTTCTTTGAGAAACGAGACGAGTTGTCCGGCCGGATTTCCCTTCTGGACAAAGAGTGCTACCGTTTGAAAAGCCAGATCGAGAAGCTGGAGGAGCACAGGGAGTCCCAGATTTCCTATATGTGGAATGAATATGAGATCACCCCGAACAATGCCCTTCAATATAAGAAGGGAGAGCTGAACGATCTGAAGGCCATGAAGAAGGAAATTGCCCAGGTGAAGGATGAAATCCGTAAGCTTGGCAATGTAAATGTAAATGCCATTGAGGAATATAAGGAGATTTCAGAGCGTCATGCGTTCCTTTCCGGACAGTATGAGGATCTGAAGACTGCAGAGGCGCAGCTTGAGAACATCATTCAGGAACTGGATGAGGGAATGCGGAAGCAGTTTACCGAGAAATTCCAGGACATCCAGAGAGAGTTTGACAAGGCGTTCAAGGAGCTGTTTGGAGGCGGTAAGGGTACCCTGGAGCTTGAGGAGGATGTGGATATCCTGGAAGCAGGAATCCGTATCATTTCCCAGCCGCCGGGCAAAAAGCTTCAGAACATGATGCAGCTTTCCGGTGGGGAAAAGGCGCTTACAGCCATTGCCCTTTTGTTTGCCATCCAGAACCTGAAGCCATCTCCCTTCTGTCTGCTGGATGAGATCGAGGCGGCGCTTGACGATTCCAACGTTGGACGTTTCGCAGGGTATCTTCAGAAGTTGACGAAGAACACCCAATTTATTATAATTACACACAGACGTGGTACTATGAATGCCGCAGACCGGCTTTATGGTATCACCATGCAGGAGAAAGGCGTTTCTACGCTGGTTTCCGTGGATCTTGTGGAGAACCAGCTCACGCAGTAAAAAGGAGGAGAGGAAATGGCAGAGGAAAAGAAAGGTTTTTTTAAAAGACTTGTCAGCGGACTGACAAAAACCAGAGACAACATTGTGGCAGGATTTGATTCTCTTTTCACCGGCTATTCTACAATAGATGATGATTTTTATGAGGAATTAGAAGAAATCCTGATCATGGGCGACATTGGTATCAATGCGACTACAGCCATTCTGGACAGATTAAAAGAACAGGAGAAGATCCGGAATATCAAAGATCCCAAGGAGTGCAAGGAACTTCTCATTGAGACGATTAAGGATCAGATGACAGTGGACAGCACCGAGTACGAGTTTGAGAACCGCAAATCCGTGATCCTTGTGATCGGTGTCAATGGCGTTGGAAAAACAACTTCCGTTGGAAAACTCGCTGGCAAGCTGAAGGACCAGGGCAAAAAGGTCATCCTGGGTGCAGCAGATACCTTCCGCGCAGCAGCAGGGGAGCAGCTCACTCAGTGGGCAAATCGTGCTGGTGTGGAGATCATTGGCGGCCAGGACGGTGCAGATCCGGCTTCTGTTGTCTATGATGCAGTGGCAGCAGCCAAGGCCCGTAATGCAGATGTGCTGATCTGTGATACTGCAGGAAGACTTCATAATAAGAAGAATCTTATGGAAGAGCTTCGCAAGATCTACCGCATTCTGGAGAAAGAATATCCGGAGGCTTATCTGGAGACACTGGTAGTCCTGGATGGAACTACCGGTCAGAATGCACTTGTGCAGGCCAGACAGTTTGCAGAGGTTGCAAATGTAACCGGTATTATCCTTACCAAGCTGGATGGTACAGCCAAGGGCGGTATTGCAGTTGCGATCCAGTCTGAGCTTGACATTCCGGTAAAATATATCGGTGTTGGCGAGAGTATTGATGATTTACAGAAATTTGACGCAAATTCTTTTGTGGATGCGCTGTTTGATATCCATCCGGATGAAAACTAACCCCACAAACTACAGGAGGAAAAATAAAAAATGCTTACATTAGAGAGTTTTGAAGAAGCGGCAGAAATAGTTAAGCAGGTAACCCAGGAGACCAAGCTGGTGAAGAGCAGTTATTTCTCTGAGCTCACTGGAAACAAGGTTTTCTTCAAACCAGAGAACATGCAGAGAACCGGTGCATACAAGGTTCGTGGAGCTTATTACAAGATCAGCACCCTTTCCGATGAAGAAAGAGGCAAAGGCCTGATCACTGCTTCCGCTGGAAACCATGCACAGGGTGTTGCTTACGCAGCGCACAAATACGGTGTAAAGGCTGTGATCGTAATGCCTACCACCACACCGCTTATTAAAGTGGAGCGTACCAAAGGCTACGGTGCAGAAGTGATCCTTCACGGAGATGTTTATGATGAGGCGTGTGCATATGCGCTGGAGCTGGCTGAGGAAAAAGGTTATACCTTTATCCATCCATTTGACGATCCGGCGGTTGCCACAGGTCAGGGTACCATTGCAATGGAAATTGTTCAGGAGCTTCCTCTTGTAGATTATATTCTGGTACCAATCGGAGGAGGCGGACTTGCAACAGGTGTTTCCACACTGGCTAAGCTTCTCAATCCCCACATTAAAGTAATCGGTGTAGAGCCGGCTGGAGCAGCCTGCATGAAGGCTTCCCTGGAGAAGGGAGAGGTTGTTACACTTCCTCATGTGAACACCATTGCAGACGGTACTGCAGTCCAGACACCGGGATCCCATATTTTCCCATATATCCAGGAGAATCTGGACGAGATCATTACCATCGAGGATGACGAGCTGATCGTTGCTTTCCTGGATATGGTAGAGAATCATAAGATGATCGTTGAGAATTCCGGACTTCTGACTGTTGCAGCACTTCGTCATCTTGACTTCAAGAATAAGAAGGTTGTTTCCATCTTAAGTGGTGGAAATATGGACGTGATCACCATGTCCTCTGTGGTACAGCATGGTCTGATCCAGCGCGACCGAATCTTTACCGTATCTGTTCTGATCCCGGATAAGCCAGGTGAACTGGTACGTGTGGCATCTATTATCGCAGAGAATCAGGGAAATGTGATCAAGCTGGATCATAACCAGTTTGTAAGCACCAACCGTAATGCGGCTGTGGAACTGAAAATCACGCTGGAGGCATTTGGTACAGACCATAAGAACCAGATTGTCAAAGCACTTGAGACAGCTGGATGCAGACCGAAGGTAATTCGTGCTAGTCTGTAATTGGAAAAATATAAGCATTCCCCCCTGCACTTAATAACTAAAAAATGGTATGAATAAATTTAGTTGGTGTGCTTTGGGAGTTTTGCATATTCATGTTAAAACTTTGGGGATTGTTTTTGAAATGATCATGAATAAATTTGGCTGTGTCAGTTTTTTGAAAAAAGACTGGCATGGCGGTAAATATAAGGAGTAGCAAACTATGAAAAAAGTAATTTTAACAGGAGACCGTCCAACCGGACGCCTTCATGTGGGACATTATGTAGGTTCTTTGTCTGAGCGTGTAAGACTTCAGAATTCCGGAAACTACGATGAAATTTACATTATGATCGCAGATGCCCAGGCGCTTACTGATAACGCAGAGCATCCGGAGAAGGTTCGCCAGAACATCATCCAGGTAGCTCTTGACTATCTGGCTTGCGGTATTGATCCGGACAAATCCACGATTTTCATTCAGTCCATGGTTCCGGAGCTTACAGAACTTACCTTCTATTACATGAACCTGGTTACAGTAGCCCGTGTTCAGCGTAACCCTACTGTAAAATCCGAGATCCAGCAGCGTAATTTTGAGGCCAGCATCCCGGTTGGATTCTTCTGCTATCCGATCAGCCAGGCAGCAGATATTACCGCCTTCCGCGCGACTGCAGTTCCGGTTGGAGAGGATCAGCTTCCTATGCTGGAGCAGTGCAAAGAGATCGTACACAAGTTTAACACTGTATATGGCGAGACTCTTACAGAGCCTGAGATCGTTCTCCCGTCCAACAAAGCCTGCCTGCGTCTGCCAGGTATTGACGGCAAGGCAAAAATGAGTAAATCCCTTGGAAATTGTATTTATCTTTCCGATGAGGCGGACGAGGTTAGGAAGAAAGTTATGTCCATGTTCACAGATCCGAACCATCTTCGTGTGCAGGATCCTGGAAATGTTGACGGCAACCCGGTATTTATTTATCTGGATGCCTTCTGCAAACCAGAATACTTCCCGGAATTCCTTCCGGATTACCAGAACCTGGATGAGCTGAAGGATCATTATAAGAGAGGCGGTCTTGGAGATGTGAAGGTGAAGAAATTCCTGAACAACGTTCTCCAGGCGGAGCTTACACCGATCCGCGAGCGCCGTAAAATGTGGGAGCAGCGTATCCCGGATGTTTACGACATCCTGAGAGAGGGCAGCAAGGTTGCTGAGGCTAAGGCTGCTGAGACCCTGAAGGACGTAAAGGCTTCTATGAGAATCAATTATTTTGATGATAACAGTCTGATCCAGTAATAAAGAAAAAATATCAGGGGAATCGGAATTGCCCGGAGCGTTTTTCAAATACGCCCTGGCACAATCCCGGTTCCCGGCTTTTTCTTTTCCCAAAAACAGCCCGTGGGCTGGATCGCGAGTGTTTTTTTGAAAAAATATAATTTGTAAAGAGAAAATACTTGACAGTCACTGGAAAATACGGTATGATACCCAAGGTGATTACGAATGGAAAAGTTTGTAGAACGTACTTTGCTCTATGATTTTTACGGAGAGCTTCTTACGAAGAGACAGCAGCAGATCTATGAGAGCGTAGTTCTGGAGGATTATTCCTTAAGTGAGGTTGCAGAAGAACTGAATATCAGCCGTCAGGGCGTACATGATATGATCAGACGCTGTGACAAGGCACTGGAAGGATATGAGGAGAAGTTGCATTTAGTAGAGAAGTTTGTAAATATCCGGGGACAGGTACAGAAGATCCACGAGCTTGCATCCGGGTATCACGCTGATGATATAGTGGCAATATCCAATGTGATTTTAGAGGAGTTATAATTCATGGCATTTGAAAGCTTGACAGATAAACTTCAGAATGTATTCAAGAAGCTTAGAAGCAAAGGCCGTCTGACCGAAGAGGATGTTAAGATTGCTCTTAAGGAAGTTAAGATGGCACTCCTTGAAGCGGACGTTAACTTCAGAGTCGTGAAGCAGTTCACGAAGTCTGTACAGGAACGTGCAGTTGGACAGGACGTAATGAACGGACTGAACCCAGGCCAGATGGTCATCAAGATTGTAAACGAAGAGCTGGTTAATCTTATGGGAAGTGAGACCACAGAGCTTCCGATCAAGCCAGGCAATGATCTGACCGTTATTATGATGGCAGGTCTCCAGGGTGCTGGTAAGACCACCACCGCGGCCAAGCTTGCAGGTAAGATTAAGTCCAAGGGTAAGAAACCTCTTCTGGTAGCCTGTGACGTATACAGACCGGCGGCGATCACACAGCTGCAGGTAAACGGTGAGAAGCAGGGCGTAGAAGTCTTTACCATGGGTGATAAGCAGAGCCCGGTGGACATTGCCAAGGCAGCTATTGCACATGCCAAGGCCAATCAGCAGAATGTAGTGATCATTGATACAGCAGGACGTCTTCATGTTGATGAGGACATGATGCAGGAGCTTGCTGATATTAAGTCTAATATTGAGGTGGATGCTACAGTCCTTGTAGTAGACGCCATGACAGGACAGGATGCAGTCAATGTAGCCCAGACCTTCTCAGAGAAGGTAGGAATTGACGGCGTGATCCTGACCAAGATGGATGGTGACACCCGTGGCGGTGCAGCCCTTTCCATCAAAGCCGTAACCGGCAAACCGATCCTGTATGTAGGTATGGGAGAGAAGTTATCCGATCTGGAGCAGTTCTATCCAGAGAGAATGGCGTCCCGTATTCTTGGTATGGGAGATGTAATGAGCCTGATCGAGAAGGCTGAGGCAGCCGTAGATCAGGAAGCAGCCCAGGAGATGTCCAAGAAGCTGAAGAAGATGGACTTTGATTTCAATGACTATCTCACCAGTCTTGAGCAGATGAACAAGATGGGCGGCATTTCCAGTATCCTGAACATGCTCCCAGGTATGGGAAGCAAGATGAAGGATGTGGAGAGCATGATCGATGAGAAAGCAATGGACAGAACCAAGTCCATTATCCTTTCCATGACACCACAGGAGCGCTCCAATCCGGGAATCCTGAACCTTTCCCGTAAGAACAGGATCGCCAAGGGCGCTGGTGTGGAAGTTGCAGAGGTCAATCGTCTTGTGAAGCAGTTTGAGCAGAGCAAGAAGATGATGAAGCAGATGCCGGGTCTCATGGGCGGCGGCAAAATGGGTGGTAAAAGAGGCGGCTTCAAGCTTCCTTTTTAACATAAAATAATCAAATTAAACTAATAAAGAGAAAGTAAGAAATTGGAGGAAAATTAAAATGGCAGTTAAGATCAGATTAAGAAGAATGGGACAGAAGAAAGCACCTTACTATAGAATCGTTGTTGCAGATTCCCGCAGCAAACGTGATGGAAGATGTATCGAAGAGATCGGAACCTATGATCCGAACCAGGAGCCAAGCGTATGCAAGGTTGATGAAGAAGCAGCTAAGAAATGGCTTGCAAACGGTGCTCAGCCTACAGAAGTTGTTGCTAAGATCCTGAAACAGGCCGGAATCGAGAAATAATTTAAGAAGTATCTCTCAGGGGGTATTTCTGTAACGTCCAGATTGGGGCAGGTTTCCATGCTCTGGGGCGTAATCAGGGAGGTGTGTAATGAAAGAATTAGTAGAAGTAATTGCAAAATCTCTTGTTGAAAATCCGGACGAAGTAGTCGTTACCGAGACAGAAAAGGATGACGCTGTTGTCATTGAACTGAAGGTAGGACCATCTGATATGGGTAAGGTAATCGGACGCCAGGGCAGAATCGCCAAGGCTATCCGTACCGTAGTAAAAGCGGCTTCTTCCAAAAGCAGCAAAAAAGTGATTGTAGATATTCTGCAATGATAAGCAAGATATATGGACGCAGGAGCTGTGGAGACATGGCTCCTGTTTTTAACTATAAAAGTCCCGTACGACGGCTGCGAATAAGTGGATTCGTGGGTTTCGGATGGGCTGCAAGGAGTTTGAATGGAAGATTTATTAAAGGTTGGAGTAATTACCACCACTCATGGTGTGAGGGGAGAAGTAAAAGTGTTCCCCACCACAGATCCGGAGCGTTTCCTGGATCTGGAATATGTACTTCTGGATGCCGGCAGAGAGATGAAGAAGCTGGAAATCCGGAATGTAAAATTCTTTAAGAATCTTGTGATCCTGAAATTTAACGGGATTGATAATATAAATGATATTGAAATGTACAAAGGCAGAGACCTGTGGGTTCCAAGAGAGGAAGCCCAGGAACTGGATGAGGATGAATATTACATTGGCGACCTGATCGGAATGGAAGTGGTTCTGGAGGACAACACTCATTTTGGAACCCTGAAAGACGTTATGGAGACAGGTGCCAATGATGTTTATGTAGTAGAGCTTCCGGATCACCAGGAAGTGCTTCTTCCAGCTATCAAGGAATGTATCCTTGATGTTGACCTGGAAGAAAATGTGATGACGGTACATTTGATGAAAGGACTTTTATAAATGAATTTCCATGTTTTGACCCTTTTTCCGGAAATGATCCAGAATGGAATGAACACCAGTATTACAGGACGTGCCATTAACGCAGGAATCCTGTCTGTGGAGGCGGTAAACATCCGCGACTATGCTTTTAACAAGCACCAGAAAGTGGATGATTACACATACGGCGGCGGAGCTGGCATGCTGATGCAGGCAGAGCCGGTTTACCTGGCCTATGAAGCCATTGCCCAGAAAGCAGGGAAACGTCCTCGTGTGGTTTATCTTACCCCACAGGGACAGGTGTTTAACCAGCAGATGGCCCGGGATATGGCGAAAGAGGAAGACCTGGTTTTCCTTTGCGGCCATTATGAGGGAATTGATGAGCGTGTTCTGGAGGAGATTGTCACCGATTATGTGTCCATTGGGGACTACGTGCTTACGGGCGGTGAGCTTCCGGCTATGGTGATGATGGATTCCATTTCCCGTATGGTCCCAGGTGTGCTCAGCAACCAGGAATCCGGGGAGACAGAGTCTTTTGCAGGAAATCTTCTGGAATATCCCCAGTACAGCCGCCCGGAAGAGTGGCATGGCAAAAAGGTTCCGGAGGTTCTTATGTCCGGTCATCATGCAAATATAGAGAAGTGGCGCAGGGAACAGTCTATCATTCGTACTGCCAAAAGGCGCCCGGATCTGCTGAAAAAGGCAGATCTCACCAACAAAGAATGGAATTTTGTGCGGCAGCTGAAAAAGCAGTGGAAAGAGGAGGAATCCAAAGATGAGAACATCTGATTTTTACTATGAGCTCCCTCAGGAGCTGATCGCCCAGGATCCTCTGGAGGACAGAAGCTCTTCCAGACTTATGCATCTTTCTATGGCAGATGGAAGTCTTGAGCATCGCCATTTCAGGGATATACTGGACTATCTGAAGGAAGGAGACATTTTGGTCATCAATGATACCAAGGTAATCCCGGCAAGACTATATGGCCACAAAGAAGAGACTGGCGCGGTGATCGAGATCCTTCTCCTGAAAAGAAGAGAGAACGATATCTGGGAGTGCCTGGTAAAGCCTGGCAAGAAAGCACGCCCAGGCGCCAAGATCACATTCGGTGATGGTATTTTAAAGGGCGATATCATTGACGTGGTGGACGAGGGAAACCGTCTGATTCAGTTCCATTATGAAGGTATTTTTGAGGAGATTCTGGACCAGTTGGGTGAGATGCCGCTGCCTCCATATATTACCCATAAATTAAAGGATAAGAATCGCTATCAGACCGTTTATGCGAAGAACGAAGGCTCCGCAGCAGCACCTACTGCAGGCCTGCATTTTACTAAGGAGCTTCTGGAGCAGGTAAAGGCAAAGGGTGTCAACATTGCCCATGTAACCCTTCATGTAGGCCTTGGCACGTTCCGCCCGGTTAAGGTGGATGATGTAGAGCAGCATCATATGCACTCTGAGTTCTACATTGTAGAAGAAGACCAGGCGAAGCTGATCAACGACACTAAGAAAAATGGTGGCCGTGTGATCGCAGTCGGAACCACCAGCTGCCGTACCCTGGAGTCAGCAACTGGCGAAGATGGCGTCCTGAAGGCTGGAAGCGGCTGGACAGAGATTTTCATCTATCCAGGCTACAAGTTTAAGATGATCGACGGCCTGATCACCAATTTCCATCTGCCAGAGTCTACACTGGTGATGCTGGTGTCCGCTTTAGCTGGAAAAGAGAATATTATGCACGCTTATGAAGTGGCTGTGCAGGAGAAATATAGGTTCTTTTCGTTTGGGGATGCCATGCTTATCGTTTAACACCGTTTTCTTACTTTTGTAAGGTTATGGAGTGGATAAAGAAAAGGACAGGGAATAAGAAATCCTGTCCTTTTTTGATGCCGACATTTATGACGGTTGAAAATCTTTGTATATGAATTTATGTGTAAGACCATTTCTGAATGTGATAGAAACCACCTTCCCATCTGAAACGAGAATGGTATCAAGAATTGTTTCCATGTAGGTCCGTAAAATTTCAGGGGAGACATTCTGCGCAAGGTTCTTGAAGTAGATATATTCTTTGTTCTGCAATTCCTTCTGGATGAGGAGATGGCTTGCCTGTTTTATAAAATCCTCATCCGTGAGTGTGGATGCGGCATTTCTGGTTGAGACACCAAGGCGAAGATTGATATCTTCAATTTGATTGGTAATCTGTTCTTTTCTGATGATAAAATCCTTTTCTGACATAGATTCAGAGGAATACAGATAAAGGTCGTGAAGCCTCTGCAGAGCACGCTCCTGTTTTTCTTTTTCTCTTCTCAAAGAACTTATCTCCGGATCCACGGAAGCTTTTTTCTTTCGTGGCTTTTTTATGGTGATGGTAAAAGAGCTGTCAGAGCCATAGCGGGATAGCAGATTGAAAAATTCATTCAGCCCGTTTTCTTCAATGTTCGCAACACCAGAGAATGTGCTTCCGTGGAGGAGCGAGGATTGCAATTCTTCCGGTGTTTTGATGGATGAGAACCTTTTCTTTGAATTAAGCATATTAAGGACATAGTTTAAGACAAATTCACCTATGATGAGGTCGTTTACAGATGGATTGTCACAGGATTTATTTTTCCGTTTTTGAGGGCAGCTATATGTAGATGTTCTGTATCCGTCTGCCTGCAGTCTGCCAGGAGTGGATGTCAGTTTGCATCCGCATTTTCCGCAGTAAACAATGCCGGAGAAGACATGGATATTATTTCTCTTGCATTGCTTCCCTAATGAATTTCTGTTCCTTGCATTATCGTTAAGTATGGCCAGCATTGTTTCGTGCTCCTCAAGGGTGAAAATTGCAGGATGATGATCTGGAACCATTACCCATTCATCAGATGGGTTTATTATTCTATTCTCTGTTCCTTTGTATCTGTTGTATCTGTAGATGCCTGCGTAAAATGGACTTTGGGCAATTATCCATACAGCAGTTGGTGTCCATTCAACACCTGCCCTTGTGCGGTATCCTGCGGCATTGAGCATCCTTGCAGTTCCGGTGAGGGTTTTGTTTGAGATATAATCATCTTTCAGCAGACGGCAGGCTACAGCCTCATCTTCACGGATGGAGAACTGCATGGAGTCAGGGTCGTAATCATAACCATACGGGATGCGCCCTCCGTTCCAGAGACCGTTATTTGCCCTGGATATCATGGTTGCAGTAACACGTTCCGAAGTCATGTTCCTTTCCAGTTCTGCGAACACAAGGATGATTTTGAGCATTGCTTCACCTATCGCTGTTGAGGTATCGAATTGCTCATTTTTGCTCACGAAGGTAACACGGAGTCTTTGGAGTTCTTCATACATTTCTGCAAAGTCCAGAAGATTCCTTGATATACGGTCTATTTTCCAGACGAGAAGGTGGGTAAATTCTCCGTTGCGGATCCGTTTCATCATATCTTGAAAAGCAGGACGGTCAGTGTTCTTGCCTGAATATCCTGCATCTTCAAAAATTTCATAGTTATCTGTTCCAAGAATGAGGCTGCAATATGCTATGAGGTCTTTTCTCTGCATTGGGAGAGAGTCTTTATCTATCTGGTGCGTGGTGGATACTCTTAGGTAGATTGCGACCTTTGTTTTCTTTTTGGATGAAATAGCCTCTATATTGTCGTTTCTTTTTCTCATTGATATTTTCCTCGTGTAAATTAAAAAAGCCCCTGCACGGGGCTGTAATTAAAGGATTTTTGGTACATATTTGTTTAACACAGACCAAACAAGTTTCCTATCAATATCGTCCGCAAGTTGGTAACAAGCAAGAAGGCGATGGAGTTCAAGTTCAAAAGCGTGGCTTTTTGGTACGATGGGTTCCTGTGGTTTGATGGAAGTATGTTCTGCCATAATTATAATCCCCCTTTGTTTTTTCTATGTTTGGAACGGTATTCAAAATAATCAGATGATATTATGCTTTCTTTACATCAGAATATTTATCCGGAACAACCATATGGGTTCTCATGAAGTCTTTGCATAATTGCTGTTTATCTTCCGGAATATGAGAGAGGATATCAGCCCATTCTGGATCTATGCGGTATGGACCATCAGACTCAATTTTATGAGGTGAGTATGGAGCCTTGCCGCTTCCGTAGACAAGATCATCCAAACTCATTTCAAGATGCTCCGCCATCTCCATAACAATGTCCAATCTCGGGAATTTCCCTATTTTCCAACTCCCTGTGTTGCCACTTGCCCTGTTTATTTCTGATAGGACAGTGGAAATGTTTGTGCCTTTTCTCTCGCAGGCTTCCTTAAAATTATCGTAGAACATAGTACCTCCTTAAAATAACTCAAAAAAACGAGTTTAGGGTATTGACCTACTCAATTTTATGAGTTAATATAACAAATGTAAGATGAATTTAGAGATTAAATTGATGACTGTTTTGCACATCATTTTAATCTTCATTTTAAAACAAAACCACCAGATTGTAAAGCAGAAAGGAGATAAGGGAATGTGTGAAAAACTTTCTCCCTGGTGCAAAAAGGCGAAGGTGGCAATGATTATGAAAGACATTGACACCGGAATGCTTGCAACAGCATTGGGGTATGCAAGGCCGTATGTTTCATCCGTGTTGAACGGTAGAACCGTAAGTCCTCCTGCAAGAAAGAGAATCAGTGATTTTTTGAATATATCCGATTCCGATGATGATAAGTAAAAAGCTTATATCTGAATTATATGGCAGGAGAGGTAGAAAGAACATGGATAATGGCTATGAGAAGAAGGGCGAGAATATATATTTCGCCTGCAGGAAAAAGGCAGCAATGTACAACGAGGCTCTTAACAGCCGGGAGAATGCGGCAGAGCTTTTGGGAATATCAACTTCTACTCTTGCAAATCATGAGCTTGGGATTACGAAGAATGTTCCTGTTGATACAGTTGTGCTGATGGCTGATTTGTACAACTGCCCTGAATTAAAAAATGGATACTGCAAACATGAATGTCCGATAGGAAGGAACCTTCCTCTTGCGACAGAGGAAAATGGATTGCAGGGCATCACAGTGAAGATACTGAACAGTCTTGATGATGAGAATGTCAGGACAATGAAAAAATCTCTTTTGAATATTGCCCTTGATGGAAAGATAACCGAGGACGAGAAAGATGAGTTTGACAGGATTGTCAAGACTCTGGATGTCCTTGCATCGGCAATATCAGAATTGAGGATGATTGCAGAAAAGTGCGGAAAGAGATAGCAGGGGGAGCGGTGAAGGATGGAGTTAAAAGAACGGCTGAAAGAAATCTTGAAAAATAAATATGGAATAGAGAGCGAAGATGATCTTATGAGAGCCATCGAAGAGCAGCCGGAAGTAGACTTCGGAATATTTGTCACACCGCAGAGGGGGGATATAAAAAGTGCTTAACAGGAAGATGAGAAAAAGAAAGATCAAGGTTCTTGCTGTGGATGCCGCAATGCTTTTTCTGGCCATACAGTTTACAACAGTGATAAGAGCAGAACACGAAAGAAAAAGTGTTAATGCACCATCAGTAAATTATGAGATCGTGGATTGTTCTTATGATGTAGCAGATGAGGAGCCGGAAACAGAGGTATTCGGCGAGACGATATGGTCCAGCAGGTGGAATGAAGAAGAAAGAAAAATGCTACTCAAAATAGCTATGGCAGAGGCAGAGGGGGAAAGCACAGAGGGCAAGGCACTCGTTATGCTGGTGGTTCTTAATAGGGTTTGGTCAGACCGGTTCCCAGGAACGATAGAGGATGTAATTTTTCAGAAAGGGCAGTTCACTCCCGTTCGTAATGGAGGAAGGTACTGGACAACAGAACCGAATGAAGATTGCTACAAGGCTCTTGAATTGGTGGAATACGGATGGGACGAAAGTATGGGAGCATTATATTTCAGTAGCGAGCCTGATTGCTGGATGAGCAGGAATACGGAGTACCTGTTTACTGAAGGAAACCATAATTTTTACAGATAGGAGGGAAATTGGATGCTTGAAAGATGGATAGCAAGGCATTGGATAGCACTGATTACTGGATGTCTGCTTATGGGAATTGCTATCAGGGCTGCATATAACGAAAGAGGATATGCGGCAGTTGGAAGCGAATGGCTTATCATTCCGGTAGTTTTTTTCATAGAGCATATCATCCGTAATAAGAGAGAGGAGGAGCGGAGAAGATGCAGGAATATGAGGAAATACGGAAAGAATGTGAAACACAGGGCAGCAAGGTAGACGATGAAGAATTTGAGGATCTGCTTTCTTACGCAAGGAGAAAAGCGGATGTTTTGGGAAAAGGAGAAAGTTACATATCATATTTGCTTCCGGATGTGATACGGGAATATCTTTTCAGGAATACCGTAAATGCAATATCTATGGCGATTATGAATGTTGCTGATATATAAATCAAGGAGGGCACAACAATGAACGAAGTTGCAAATGTAGACTTTACAAGCAAGGCACCAACACAGGCACCGAGAACATCTCAGACAGAAATGATGGTAACGAGACAGGCACAGGAAGTGCAGGTCGCAATGCTTGCCGCAAAGAAATTTCCGAGAGATCAGGTCGTTGCGTATAACAACATTATCAGAGCTTGCCAGAGAAAAAAGCTCGCAGAAAGTTCCATGTATGAGTTTCCGAGAGGGACTGATAAGATTACCGGTCCTTCCATCCGGCTGGCAGAGGCAATCGCACAGAATTGGGGGAACATTGATTTTGGATTTATGGAGCTTGAGCAGAGAAATGGAGAAAGCCAGGTAATGGCATATGCGTGGGATCTGGAAACGAACGCAAGGCAGACTAAGCTGTTCAGTGTACCGCATATCAGGCACACAAGAAAAGGTGACTATCCGCTGACAGACCCTAGAGATATTTATGAGCTTGTGGCAAATCAGGCAGCAAGAAGAGTAAGGGCATGCATCCTTGGAATTGTTCCTGGTGATGTTGTGGAGGCTGCTATTGAGCAGTGCACAAAAACCATGCGAGAAGGATACAGCGAGCCACTGGTTGACCGTGTGAGAACAATGGCAAGAGCGTTTGAGAAGGATTTCTCCGTAACCCTTCCGATGCTAGAAAAATACCTTGGGTGCAAGAGCGATGCTTTTTCTGAAAATGATTTTGTGAGACTGAAAAAAGTATATATTTCACTCCGTGACGGAGTAGCAAAGAGAGAGGATTATTTCGAACTTGCGCTTCCTTCCGGAGAAGGTGAAATTTCGGATCCGTTTAGCGCAGGAGCAAAGAAGGAAGAAGCCGAAAAGAAAGAGGGCTGATGAAATGGAACTTAATCAGACAAATTATTACAGTGATGATGCGAACAGAGAGTTTTTCTCTGTTTCGCAGTACAAAAGTTTTATGAGTTGTGAGGCAAGGGCGATGGCAGAGATTTCCGGAGAGTATGTGAGGCCCGTAACGAGAGCATTGCTTGTTGGAAGTTTTGTGGATAGGTATTTTGAGGGTACTCTTGAAGATTTTATGAAGGAAAATCCTGCAATATTCACAAGAAAGAAGGAGCTTCGTGCTGAATTCAAAAGAGCAAATCAGATAATTGAAACCGTAAAGACAGACCCTAAATTCATGGATGCCATGAGCGGAGAAAAGCAGAGGATCTTCACATTCGAATTATTTGGAGTGAAGTGGAAGGCGAAGCTCGACAGTTATAATGCCGGGAAAGCAATCACTGACCTAAAGGTTGTGGCTAAGATGTATCAACTTCCTCAATGGAGGTATGACCTGCAGGGGGCTGTATACCAGAAGGGTGTGGAGATTTGCACAGGAGAAAAGCTGCCTTTTTACCTTGCTGTTGTGACAAAGGAAATGGTGATGGATAGAGATATCTGGCAGATACCACAGTCTACTTTGGATATGGCTCTTAGACAGGTAGAGGGAAACATCGGAAGGTACGCTGATGTGAAAGCCGGATATATTGAACCTCATTTTTGCGGAAAGTGTGACTATTGCAAGAGCATAAAAAAAGCCACCGTGAGAAATTACAACGAACTTTTGATGGATTGATGGAGGTGTGAAGAATGAAACTTGTCAGAATAATGGGGGACAAAGTCCAGATAAGGTCTGACTACAAAGAATTTGATGATGCAAGAGTAAATGATCTTATTTCTGTGTCTGATGGAGATGTAAAACTCGTGACCGTGGTCAGGATGATTACTGATACTGACACAGAAGAAGATGAGGGTATCGCAGAAAATGATTACATCACAGAAAAAAGCAGCGTGAAAAAAATTGACTGCGATATCATTGGAACGGTTAAAAGCGGAAGTTTCGAAAAAGCCATTGATCGTTACCCTACCATGAATGTGGAGGCTCACAGAATAAGCAGGGAAGAATTTGCATCAATGCTCAGGAAGTATGAGGACGGGTTCTATATCGGCGATTACACATCATACGAGATTCCTGCATATGTAGATGGAAATAAGTTCTTCCAGAGGCATTCCTGCGTGGTAGGAAACACTGGAGCTGGTAAATCAGAGACAGTAGCAAAGATTTTGGAAAAGGTAAGCGCAATGCCAGGAGCAAACGTGATCGTGTTCGATATTCATGGAGAATACAGGGAATTGTCTTACGCAAGAAATATCACGATTGGGAATGGGGTTCCGTTCCCGATATGGATGTTTGGCTTCAATGATATGGTTTCGAACATCCTCAAAATAAAAGATGAGTCTGCTACTGTGGTGATGACAGCTCTCCGAAGATGTTATTACAAAGTATGCCCGAATGGGAAAGAGAATAAACCGGTATATTTCAATTATATCGAGTTCGTGAAACTTATGAAGTTTCTGAATGAGGAAATGGTTGCTACCGGAGAAGTATATAAGTCTGGAGATAAAGCCGGACAGCAGAAAGTGACAAAGGGTGATTACAACGGAAAACTCACAAGTGTTGTGAATATGCTCATTGATAAAATGGCAGATCGGAGATACAGCTTCCTGTTTGATGATATGGGGCAGGAATATCTTATGGATTTTATCGGACAGATTATGAACAATGATATGCCTGTAAAAAATATTGACCTTTCGGAAATCCCTCATGATGTTGCAATACCGATTATCGGAGTGATAACAAAGCTCGTATATGATATCCAGAGGACTTTCAGGAAGAATGAGATCTGCCCGATTACTCTCGTGTGTGATGAAGCTCATGTGTATATCCCGGATAATTACCAGCTTTCTGCATCACAAAAAAGAATGGTGGAAATATTTGAGAATATCGCAAAAGAAGGAAGAAAGTTCGGAACAACCCTGTTTGTGGCAAGCCAGAGACCGTCAGAGCTTAATAAAACCATCATGGCACAGTGCGCAAATTTCATCGTCGGAAAGATGAATAACGAGAATGATAAATCCATGATTAAAGGAATGATACCAGATGGAAGTGAAAGCATGATTGATGAAACAACGATGTTTTCCCCTGGGGATGTGCTTGTGATCGGAGATAGTGTACCGATTCCGTTGAAAATCCATGTGGAGCTTGCACACGAAAGACCACAGTCAAGGACGATTGCATTCTGGGATAGATGGAGAGAGGCAAGAAAACTGGATGTGTCAAATGCCACGCAGAAATATATAACAGGGTGATCGTATGAAAGAAAAGGTCCATGGATATGTTCCATCAAACAAAACGAAAGCTGACAAGACGGCGAATGAAGCCATAGGAAATGTAATGAGAGAGCAGAGAAGGGAGGCAAAACGGAATGGCTCAAAAAAGAATGTTCACAATGAAGATCGTAGACAGTGATGCCTTCCTTGATATGCCATTATCTGCACAATGTCTGTATTTCCATCTGAACATGAGGGCAGATGATGATGGATTTATTGGAAACCCAAAAAGAATAATGAGAACGGTAGGGTGTCATGAAGATGACCTGAAAATTCTCATTCTGAAAAGGTTCGTTCTCACATTTGAAGATGGAGTGATCGTCATTAAACATTGGAGGATGCACAACTGCATATCTCAGAACAGGTATCATGAGACGCAGTACATAGATGAAAAGAGTAAGCTCCTTTTGAAGGATAACAATGCATATTCTCTCACAGAAGGGAAGCCTCTTGATGACAGGAGAAGAAATAACGAACCTGCGGCTATAACAGTGGAAGAAGATAAAGATGAATTGACAATGAGCGGCGGAAGAAACTGCTATCCTACCGACTTTGAGGCGTTCTGGTCTGAATATCCACGTAAGGCAGATAAGGGACAGGCATATAAAAAATATCAGGCCAGATTAAAAGCCGGATTTTCTCCGGAAGAGTTGTTGTCAGCAGCAAGAAACTATAGGGATGAATGTGAGATAAACAGGACAGAACAAAAATTTATCAAGCATGCAAAGACTTTTCTTGGTGATGCCACACCTTTTGTGGATTATATCAGAAAAGGAAATGAGGGACCGGCAGGAAGAGCAGAAGGAACAGGAGAGGCAGACTTCAACAGATATTTGTAAGGGGATGAAAAAATGGATATGAAGCCGTATCTTCCGATGGGAGGGGATAAAAGTGAAAAGATAAAAGAAGGAGATTACATTGGGGACGATGGACTATGGCATTGTGGGAAGTGCCATGGAGCATTACAGAAAAGAATAAAATCTGATTTTTTCAGCGGAATAGTTTGGTGCATATGCAAATGTGAGGTACAGAAGCAGGAGGAGCGGAAGAAAAGGGAAATGTACGAAGAGGAAATGAACCGGATTCGCAGGCTGAAAGATGCTTCCATGATGTCAGATAAATATAAAAATGCATCATTTTCCGATTATGTGGTCAGGAAAGAAAACGAAAAAGCTCTCCGTGTTGCCAGAAAATATGTACAGGATTTCCAGAAGATGAAGGAAGAAAACATCGGGATTATATTTTATGGAACCGTAGGAACCGGGAAAAGTTTCACAGCAGCATGTATAGCAAACGCTCTGCTGGAAAATAAGGTTTCTGTCATCATGACATCATTTGTGAAGATATTGCAGGACATCAGAAGCATTGAGGATGAAGGGCAATACATAAACATTCTAAACAGTAGCAGCCTGCTTATCATTGATGACCTTGGAGCAGAAAGAGATACGGACTATGCTCTTGAAAAAGTGTATAACGTGATCGATAGCAGGGTAAGGGCAAATAAACCACTGATACTGACCACAAACCTCACGTTTGATGAAATGATGAGGACAAAAGACATCAGGTACAAAAGAATCTATGACAGGATATTTGAGTGCTGCCATCCTGTGGAGATACCTGGACCATCTTTCCGCATCATGAAGGCTGCACAAAGGCAGGAAGCAATGAAACAGATCTTTGAATGAGAAAAAGACGGAGGAATACTATGGGATTGATCGAAGTTGGAAAAAACATCAGGGATATCAGGCAGAAAATGGGACTTACTCAGAAAGAGTTTGGGGAAAAGGTCGGAAAGAGCGAGAGCCAGATCGGAGCATATGAAACGGCGAAGGTAAACATTTCTGTTGATACTCTTTTTAAAATTGCATCTGTAGCAAAAGTCATGCCGGAAGAGTTGATTTCCTGGCAGAAGAAAAGCGAGGACAATAAGAAATGGGATGCTGAGCTTCGGATTTATAATCAGGATGACAGACTGGCTGTGATAGGTATTCTTGCAAAGAATGGTTACGATGTAGGGCAGCATAAAAAGAGTGCAAATCCTACAGGAAAAGCCGTAAATTATTACGTCCACGCAACAGACCTGAAGGAGAATGCAGATACATCAAAGTAGGTGATCTGATGCAGTATAAAAGAAAACCATGCGTTGTGGAAGCGTTTATGTTCGACAGGGATGTTGATATAAATGCCCCAGCATGGTTCTTTAAGGAAGTGGAAAAAGAGAGAATATATATCGACCGATGCATAAATGATGGTGCGGTTCATGTGTATGGATGCACGATACATACAAAGTGTGGAAAGATAAAAGCAAAAGTCGGAGATTATATCATTTTGGAAAAATCCGGAGAGATCAGGATATCCAAAGCAAAAGAATTTAAGGAACAGTACGAAAGGATGTGATGAAAATGCAGGTATGTTTTACTGTTTACGGCGAACCGAAGGGAAAAGGCAGGCCGAGGTTTAATACAAAGACAGGTCACGCAATGACTCCGAAGGATACTGTAAACTATGAGTCTCTCGTAAAACTGGAATACGGAAGGCAGTGTGAAGGGATGAGATTTCCTGATGATGCTATGCTTGATATGAGGATTAAAGCGTATTATTCCGTTCCAAAATCTGCGTCTAAGAAAATGAAAGCAAGAATGATTGGAGGGAATGTCAGACCAACGAAAAAACCTGATATGGATAACGTAATCAAAATCGTTGCAGACAGCCTGAACCAGATTGCTTACAGGGATGATACGCAGATCGTGGATTGCCAGTGTAGGAAATTCTATTCTGATACTCCTCGTGTAGAAGTAAAGATAATAGAAATCAAAAAGGAAAAGGAGAAAGAGAATGCAACCTGAAAGAATAAAATTCACTGACAGTTTTCAGGAAGTAATCATAAAGATGAGCGAAGGAAATCCAGGATGTATAGCGTTTCTTATGGAGCTGGTAAAATATAGGGAAATAAAAGCCATGAGCGATATATTGATGTTCGACAATATGCGTGTATACGGATCAAAGCTATATGTTTTCTGGAATGATTGCTGCGATAGGAACATGGAAAAAGCATCACTTGTAATGGACAAGTTGAAAAAAGGTGAGATGGAAAAGCAGATTTTCCTTAATCACATAGATGGGGTAAGAGGTATTCCGTTTGAATTTTAAAGGAGGATAAAAAGAAATGGATATCAAGAACTATGAAGAAATCACACTCGGAAGCGATACTTTTGCACAGATAAGAGAAAATTTCGACCTGCTGTTGCAGAGGTTATTTCAGAAAATGCAGCAAAACAATTCCGATGAGGGAAGCATCACTCTGAAAGTGGACATCAATATCATCACTGATTATGTTCCTGATGAGAATGGAAAGTCACAGAGGATTGATAAGCCCGTGATCAAGCACAAGGTTTCCACACAGGTTCCGGTTAAGGACAGCTTTGACGGAAAGAAAGATACCGGAATGGAACTTGTTTATGATGAAGAGCTTGCAAGGTATGTCCTGAAATATGTTTCCGTTGGAGGGCAGAGAAGCATATTCGATGATGATTTTGCTGATATCGTAAATGGGACAGCTACAGTAATTGATGAAGAACACGCTCTTCCAATGAATGTGCCACAGATTCCGGATATGAGCGGAAATGAGGATGATAACGGCTGCTCCTGCGGAGATAATTGCTCAGGTGAAGAAATACAGGATGCAGAAGATAAGAACGTTGCCTGCGGCGATACAGAAGCCTGTGAGGGTGATGAAGAGGAGTATGGATACGAAGAATAAGGGCGAGGAGAAAGAATATGTACAGGTACAATCCATTTGGAATTTGCAGTAAATGTAAGAAGCAGATCATGTGGATAAAGACGAAGGCAGGAAAGAATATGCCTTGCGACACAGGGTTTGTATATTACAAAGAGGAAGCCGGAGGGAAGGACAGGATCGTCCTTCCTAATGGCAAGGTAGTAGTTGGAACCATTCGGAATAATCCGGAACACGCAGACGGATTTGGATATATTTCACATTTTGCAACTTGTGAATATGAGAAGATGTTCAGGAAGAAACGTAAAATGGCATAAAGGAGGGAAAATGTAATGGCGAAAGGATGTAAATGCTCTATTCCTACAGACGAATATCATGGGTGGGAATGATCGATAACAGAAGGGGCATGCATGTTTCTGTATCCTGACAGCAAAGCATGTGCTGAAAAATACGGAGAAGGACCAGATGCTGAAGAAGTGCAAGGAGTAGAATATGATGATTCAGATGTATGACAAGGAGACAAGAGAGTGGTTTTATAAGCATATAGGACAGGAAACTACTGTATGCAAATGTGAAATGTGCGGATTGTTCTACAAACCAAGTTTAGGACATAAGTGTAGAAAACGTTGAAACAAAAAAAGGAAGCCCCCGCTGAATAGTCACATCAGACAAAGGATCACTGGATTGGCATCTCTGATTATAGATCAGAGTGTGAGACTGTGTCAAATGATTGTTCAACAGGGGGATAGATAAATGACAGCAAAAGAATATTTGCAACAGGTGAAGCAGAAGAAGGCAATTATTAAAAACCTCCGGAGAGACAAAGAAAGCGTCACGGAAATGTTATATTCCCTAGGCGGATCCGGAGAAGGCGAAAGGGTACAATCCAGCAGGAATATGGATAAATTCGGCACATTATATGGCAGGATTGATGAGATGCAGAGGAAGATAGATGAAGAGCTTGCGTCTCTTGTGGAGTTTGAACTGATTGTATCCGCTAAAATAAATGGGCTGAATAATGAGAAGAACATCGAAGTGCTTCACCGCAGATACATAAGGTTCCAGTCTTGGGAAGTGATTGCGGATGAGATGAATTATAGTGTTCGTTATATTTTACGGCTTCACGGGCTTGCACTGGAGGAATTCCGATTGAGGTATGAGGAAGAGCTTGGATTTGAAAAGGCAGATGGAAAAAAAGGAAGATGAGTGATTATTGGTCCGAGTTCACAAAAGTTCATGTTTTGGACACATAAGGACACAGAATGTGCGGTAAATGACATGTTTTGTGTCCTTTTGTTCATCGTGTCCGTGTGATATAGTGTAAACTGCAACAGATGGAAACAGAACAAGCCCCTGTTGACAAAGTTGCAAAGGCCAATGTTGTGCCTGATTTATTCTTTTTCTCATTCAGCCCTGCCCGAAATGGGTGGGGCGCCTTTGAATAAAAAGAGATGGTGCAACGTGAATGAAATAGAGAAAATGAGGACTGTGCATTTCGCATGGTCCTTTTGTTTTGTATTGAATGAGGAAAGGAGCAGGAACAATGGGCAAATTACAGGTGGTATACAGGAAGGTAGACGAAATCATACCATATGAGAAAAACCCAAGATTAAATGATGAGGCTGTAGAACCTGTAGCTGAAAGCATCAAAGAATTTGGGTTTAAAATTCCTATAGTGTTAAGCAGTGACGGAGTGATCGTCGCAGGACACACAAGGATAAAGGCAGCAAAGAAACTTGGCATGGAAGAGGTTCCGTGCATTATTGCTGATGATCTTACAGAAGAACAGGTAAAAGCATTCCGCCTGGCAGATAATAAGTCGGCAGAGATTGCACAGTGGGATGATGAACTTTTACAGGGTGAATTATCCGAAATACTTGATATTGACATGAGCCTGTTTGGGTTTGGAGGAGGAGAAGCTGATTTCGCAGATGAGCTTCCTGATGACACATATACGATGAAAACGAATATCCCGCAGTATGAGATTACAGGAGATTGTCCCGAAATTTCAGAAATGCTGGATACAGAAAAAGCGGATGATCTTATAAAAGAGATTTCGCAGGCAGAAGGGATAACTCCAGAGGAAAAGGAATTCCTTATTCAGGCAGCACGAAGGCACAATGTTTTTAATTACCGGAACATTGCTGAATATTATGCTCATGCCACACCTGAGATGCAGAGGCTTATGGAGAAGTCGGCTCTCGTAATCATTGATATGAATGATGCGATCGCCAATGGATACGCTACTCTTTTTGGAGATGTCGCAGACATTATGGAGGGCGAGGAAAATGAGGGATGATTTCGCAGTATTCATATTGACACATGGGAGGGCGGATAATGTTGCCACAATGAGAGCCTTGAAAAAGGGTGGATATACAGGAAAGTGGTACATGATCATTGATAACGAGGATGAGACAGCAGATAAATATTGTGAGAATTTTGGAAAAGACCACGTTATCATGTTCGACAAACAGAAAGCATACGATGCGGCAGATACGATGGATAATTTTAATGAGCATCGTGCCATTATCTATGCAAGGAATGAGTCATTCAGAATTGCAAAAGATTTGGGTCTGAAATATTTCCTCATGTTGGATGACGATTACAAAGAGATAGATTTCAGATATGCAGAAGGAAAGAAGTTGGCTGCGAAGCCTGCCAAGGAAATGGACCGGCTGTTTGAAGATATGCTCAAATTTCTTGATGCGTCAGGTGCGGTAACTGTAGCGTTTGCACAGGGCGGAGATTTTGTAGGGGGGCTGGATGGAGGCAATTTCAAAAAGAGGTTGCTTCGTAAGGCAATGAACAGCCTTTTCTGTAGGACGGACAGACCTATAGAGTTCAGAGGGACTATGAATGAGGATGTTACGACATATACAACGCTGGGGAGCAGAGGGAACCTGTTCTTTACGTTGTGTGATATGTGCGTAATACAGATACCAACACAATCTCTCGATGGAGGAATGACAGAGTCGTATCTGGAAACAGGGACATATGTAAAGACATTTTATTCTGTGATGTCTATGCCGAGCTGTATTAAGGTTGGGATGATGTACAGCAAGCACAAGAGAATACATCACCGTATAGATTGGGAATGCTGTGTTCCGAAAATATTGAATGAGAAATACAGGAAAATGGGAGGGCGAGAAAAGTGTCAGGCATAACTGGTGATAAGATGTTCAGCCATATCGACAGGATAATTGGAGATCGGAAGCCGATTACGGCAGATATTTTCCTTACGAATTACTGTAACAATAAGTGCCCGTATTGCACATATGGAAGATGGGAACTGGATGCAGGAAAAACCTATATGAGGTATGAAGATTTTGTAATGTATGCCGAAAGGATGATAGAGCTCGGAGTCGAAGGATTTATCCTTACAGGTGGAGGGGAACCGACAATAAATCCTGATTTTGGGAAAATTACAATATGGCTTGAGAAAAATGGTTTGCATTACGGTGTGAATACAAATTTCAATGAGCCGGCATATATAAAACCTGATTATTTGAAAGTATCTCTTGATGGATGGGATGAGGAAAGCTACGAAAAATACAGAGGTGTAAAGAGATATGAGCAGGTAAGGGATAATATTGCAAGATACGCTTCGTGGAAGAGAACGGAAAGTCCTGGCACATCTCTTGGAATACAGAGGGTAGTGCATAGCTGTTCTGATGTATATAAATTCTATGAGGCGAATGCAGACCTTCCTGCTGATTATATTGTTTTCCGTCCCGTGGAGTCTACCGGAGGAAATTTTTATAATCATATGTATGCTGGAGAAGAGACAGAACAGATCATACAAGCCATAAAGACGCTGATGAAGTTTGACAGCAGGGTAACTCTTAATTTTAAGTGGGATTTACTGGACCGGCAGGAGGATAGCTGCACAGCACAATGGGCGCAGATTGCCGTAAATGAAAGAGGACAGGTGATGTATTGCTGTCATAAGCCATATCAGATCGTTGGCCATATTATGGATGATGATATCCTGGAAAAGAAAAGGAAGGCAGGAACAGATATGAGAGGGTGCGATATACCGTGTAGGATGACAGCACCGAATATGTTCGTGAAGAGTATGGAGCAGGAGCGTGAAAATGCCTGCTTCATTTGATTTTCCGGATAAATAATAGCAGGACAGAGAGGTGGTGAAGTTGGCCAATGAGGAAAACCTGAAACCATTCGGATCCGGGCAGTTAAGTGAGAGCGAAGAGAGAGAGATGCGCTCCAGAGGAGGGAAGAAGTCCGGTGAAACAAGAAGGCGGAAAAAGACAATGAAAGAGACCGCCAAAATGATGCTTGACATGGAGATACCGGCAGCCGGAAAAGAGCTGAAAGCGAAATTGAAGGCAATGGGGATATCGGAGGAGGACTTTACATACCAATCTGCAATAATGGTGGGGATACTCAATCAGGCAATGAAGGGGAACGTTAAGGCAGCCGCTTTCCTTCGTGACACCATCGGAGAAAACCCATTGCTGACGCAGGACGAGGAAAACTCTACTCTTGCCGATGTGATCGAGGAAGCATACAGAGACAGGATGGAGCGTGAAAAAGATGCTGAGCAATGAAGCAATCATGTATTATGCTAACCACCCTGTTGAATTTGTAGAAGATGTAATAGGGGCAAAGCCGGATAAGGAGCAGGCGAAGATACTGAATAGCATTGTTCATAATCAGATGACCAGTGTTCGTTCTGGGCATGGTATTGGAAAAAGTGCCGTGGAGGCATGGGCTGTAATATGGTTTATCACAACACATCCTTATCCGAAGATACCTTGCACAGCTCCGACACAGCACCAGTTGTTCGATATTCTGTGGGCAGAGATCAGCAAGTGGAAGAGGAACAACAAAGTTCTGGACAGCGAATTGGTATGGACCAAAGAAAAACTGTATATGAAGGGGCATTCCGAAGAATGGTTTGCCGTGGCACGTACCGCCAGCACACCTGATGCTTTGCAGGGATTTCATGCTGAGCATATGCTGTATATCATTGATGAGGCATCCGGTGTTGACGATGCGATATTCGAGCCTGTTCTCGGTGCACTTTCTACTCCGAATGCAAAATTGCTGATGTGTGGAAACCCAACGCAGTTATCCGGATTTTTCTATGACAGCCATAATAAGAACCGAGAACAGTATTCTACATTCCATATAGATGGCAGGAACAGTCCGAGGGTATCCGATGAATTTGTCCAGACGATCATCAATATGTATGGCGAGGACAGCGATGTGTTCCGTGTACGTGTTGCAGGAGATTTCCCGCTTGCCGAGGATGATATTTATATACCGCTTCCGATGGTGGAGAAAAGTGTTCAGACAGAATACATACCAAGAGAGCATCCTGATATTATTCATATCGGGTGTGACGTTGCTAGATTTGGAACAGATAAAACCGTCATAGGATACAGGACGGATGAGAAGGTCCGTTTCTTCAAAAAGAGAGTAGGGCAGGACACCATGAAAACTGCTGACGATATTGCTTTGCTCGGTTCCATGTTGGTAGATCAGTATAAATTAAGACCAGAGAAAGACCTTCCGATACCGATAAAGATTGATGATGGCGGTGTTGGTGGCGGTGTTGTTGACAGGTTGAGGCAGATGAAAAGGAATTTTCCTGAACGTTTCTGGTGGATGGAGATCTACCCGGTGAAGTTTGGACAGAAAATCCGACACAAATTTTATGATGACAGCACAACATTTATGATGGCGAACTTGAAAACTCTTTTAAGACCATTCGATGATGAGGGGAAACCTAAGGACGTAGAAATTGTTCTTCCGGATGACGATGCATTGATAGCACAGATATCTGGAAGAAAATACGGTATGACAGAAAATGGAAAGATAAGGGTCGAGAGTAAAAAAGTAATGAAGGCGAGAGGGGTTCCATCCCCGGATGAGGCAGACTGTGTTCTGTTGATATGCCTTCCTGTTAAAAGGCCGAAGAATAAGAAGGGATAACATAAAAGATGGCAAACACGAAGAAAGCGCCTGGAAGGGTGAAAGCGACTGTCATATCGGCATCTGAACCGTTGACAGGAACAGCAAATATAAAAAAGGCAGAAACCACGACAAATATAAATGGTGGAGAAGCCTATAATGCAGGTGATTGGATAGAGCCGAGCGTTCGCATGATAGGGTACAAACAGTTGGTAAGTGAAAGCTCTATACTTCCGCAATGCATCAGAGCATACAAAAACAATATTGCCGGTTTCGGAATTGGGATAAGGTATTCTGTTGACGGAGAAGAAACAGAAGAAATGAAAGCCGAATTCGATATGGCAGAGGAGATCATTGAGCTTTTGAATGTTGAGCAGGACACGAAAGAAGTGTTCGAGGACATTATTGAGGCTCGGGAAACTTACGGAATAGCTTATCTCGAAGTCATCCGCAATATGGCAGGAGAAGTGTGCCAGATTGATTTCATAAACGATGTTCCGAGTGTAAGGAAAACAAAGCCCCTTATGCCGTATGTAGAGGTTCCATATTACCACCACGGTAAAGAAACTAGGAGGAACAAAAAGTTCAGGAAGTATAAACAGCAGATAGGAGGAAAGACGGTATATTTCAAAGAGTTTGGCGATCCTCGGATAATGGATCTCCGTAATGGAGAGTATGCCGGAGAGGAAGGTCTTGAGAAAAAATATCAGGCAAACGAGATTCTTGAATTTTCCATTGGCACAGAGCCTTATGGAGAAATCAGATGGATTGGACAGCTTCTCGGAGTAGATGGAAGCAGGGCGGCAGAGAACCTGAATAACAACTATTTCAAAAACGGAAGACACACTCCTCTTTTGATTATGGTAAGAGGAGGAACGCTTACAGACGAAAGCTACGAAAAGCTGAAAGAATACATGAATGGCATCAAAGGGGAAAAGGGGCAGCATTCTTTCCTGCTGTTGGAGGCAGAGAGTGTTGACGGGCGTTCCGGATTTGATGATGAGACAAAACCGGAGATCGAAGTCAAGGATATAGCCAGCGTGCTGCAGAAGGACGAGCTGTTCCAGGAGTATTTGGAAAACAACAGGCGCAGGGTCCAATCAGCTTTCCAGTTGCCTGATCTGTATGTTGGATATACCACAGATTTCAACAGGGCAACCTCACAGACAGCCAGAGAGGTTACAGAAGAGCAGGTATTCCAGCCGGAGAGAAAATCTCTTGCGTGGGCTGTGAATAATAAACTGCTGAATTGTTACCGTTTCAAGTATGTTGAGGCATATTTCATGGAGCCAGATATCACAAATCCTGATGACATGCAGAAACTTCTCAACACCTGTAGTAATGCCGGAGGAGTAACTCCGAATATGGCAAAAGAGATCATCTGTAAAGAGCTTGGAAGGGAATGTGAGCCATACGAAGGTGAATGGGCAGATGAGCCGATTGCTGTTGGAAGGAATAAGGCAACAGCAAGTGCTGGAGGAGCTGGATGGAACAGTATGTTAAGCCAGTTGTCCGGACAGATTGAAAAGGCACAGAAAAACAGTGAACCAGATGAGGTCGTAGCTGTGATGAAGGAAGTCAGAAAGATACTCCTCAAGATGCAGAAACAGGACGGTGAAGCGTATGCGTATTGACACGAAGCCTTTGATCGATGCCATAGACAGGTATATAGCAAAGGCAGATGACGATCTGAAAGAAACTCTTGCTTCCGAAGGGTATGTGAAAGCAGAGGAAGCAGTTGAGGCAATCAATGTTTTGGAGGATGCCGTGTCAGAGGCACTTGAGAGTGATGCTGATGAATTCTTATCCAGAGTGCAGGAGGCTGCCGGAATAGATGATTTTATTTCCGATGTATGGCCAACCATAAAAACGTCAGAGGATTTGAGGAACGCACTCCATGATATATTCAAAACACAGTTTGATGATATGCTCCGGAAGTTCACGTATAACTGGATCTTGTCGGAACAGCCAGAATTTGCTCCACACATCGATGATACACGCATCACGAAGCCGGCAGAAGATTTTATAAAAAAATGGTCCGGAGATTTGGCAGACCTTATGCATCTTTCCACGAAAGACGCTATGGAGCGCATACTGCTGAAAGCACAGGAAAAAGGGTGGACGATAGATGAAGTATCAACCGCAATTTCAGACAGCGGAATACGGCAGGTTGGATACCGTAGCCGCAGGGTTGCAGTTACAGAAGTGTTGAGGGTGGAAAGTTACGCACAGCAGGAAAGCATGGTGCAGGAACCATTGACCTATGCAAAAAAATGGAAACACGTATCATCACCACATCCAAGAGAAAACCATATCGCCATTGATGGACAGGAGGTTTTCAAGAGAGAAACATTCACACTTACAGGTGCAGACGGTGTGGTATATCATCCTGTTTGCCCGAGGGATACCAGCCTTCCTGCAAAAGAAACGATAAATTGCCATTGCATTATGGAGGCTGTGTCTGATGCCAATGCGAAGGGGATTTCAAAAGACGATTGGCTTCAGATGAGGCAGGCGGCTATGGATGAGGTGGACAAAGAGTGGGAAGATCGGATGCAGACAGAAGAGGCTCTTCGGTATGCAGATGAATCTGTGATCGATGATTATTACAATCAGGTGTTTGGCTCACAAGGAGCGTAATTGGAATATGAAAAATAAATGCAGACAGCACGGTACGAGAGCGCCGTGCTTATTTTATGCCTTATTGAAGAAATTTAAAAATTTAAAGAAAGGAGCGAAAGTACCGATGAACGGTAACGTCAAAAAGTCTTATGCCATCAGTGATGCGAAGATAAAGTTCGTTTCTCTGGTAGATAAGGCAGCGAATAAGCATGAGTTCCTGATTACCAAATCAGAGGGAGGAAATGCGTGGTTCCAGACTTACGGAAGAATTGTAAAGGCAGATGAAGTGACACATTATGTCACCGGAATAGTGTATGAGCCTATGGTCGAGGACACTGACGGTAATTACATGACCGAAGAGGAAATCACGAAAGCCGCCCACTGGTTTATGAAGAACGCAGGGGATGCAGACATCCAGCACTGCTTTGAAAAGGCAGAGGGTGTGGAGGTTGTAGAATCGTATGTTGCGAAATGCGACATGGAGATTGAAGGCCAGCCGATTAAGAAGGGAACCTGGCTCATGACGATGGAAGTCACAAACGGAGATGTATGGGACTCCATAGAAAAGAAAGACATCACAGGATTTTCCATGGGAGGACAGGGAAAATACAGTTCCGTTGATGTGGATATCACGGATCCTGACAATCCGGTGGAAAAGAAATGCGGAGGAGGAGCAAAAACGTGTAATTCCAAAGCTGATGATGAAAAGACCAAAAAGGGTAAAGGGATTGCAAAGCAGATCGCATCCTTATTTGGTCTTGATGTGGTGGAAAAAGGAGCCGTTAAGGAGCAGTACAAGCAGAGGATTGTCAGAGACAATTTCTGGACTGCTTTTTATTCCCTGTCAGACAACTTGCTGGACACATACAACCCTGATACCGGGCGTTATGAGACTGTCCATGATGAGACAAAAATCAGGGAAGCGTTGGAGGATTTCAACGAGATCGTCACCGACTTGCTTACCGACAAAGATGGAATTTATAAATCCATTGAGAAGGCAGGCAAGAAGATGAGCACAGAAAACAGGAGCACGTTGCAGGGTATTTATGAAAATCTCGGAACGTTCCTGGCAAAATTTGATGAAGAGGAGGAAATCGAAGTGACTAAGGCAGAGATCGAAAGCATCGTAGTTGGTGCTGTACAGAAAGCAATGTCCGGAGAAGCCGCACAGGCGGCAAATAGCGGTGCAAATCCCGCAGGTGAAGTGCAGAAAGGTGCAGGCAATCAGAGCGAAGCCAGCGGCGGTAACGTAGCGTCAGAGGCAATTACTGCTGAGTCCATCGAAAAGATGGTTCAGGCAGCAATCCAGAAGCAGATGCAGCCGAAAGAGGAACCGCTGACTATGGAGAGCGTTCAGGATTTGATCGAAAAATCCGTTGCTAAGGCAATGGAGCCGGTACTGAAAAGTGCAGGTGTTCCGACCAATATGAACAACGAGATTATCCAGAAGAGAGAAGAAGAAGAGCATTATCTGCATGGTTTTCTTTAATTAAAGCGAAAGGAAGGTAAAACGAATATGAATGGCAATAGAAGTATTGTGAACAAAGCGGCAGGAACAGCCATTTCTACAGGTTCTATCACACATGGTTTGATGAACCCCGAACAGGCGAGAAGATTTATTCAGCAGACCTTTGAGGCAACAAATCTCAGCCCGCTGATTCGCCATGAGATGAGGACAGCAAAGAGCGGTGAGATCGACAAGATCGGTATCGCATCCCGTATCATGCGTAAGAAGGTAGAGAATACCGATGACGGCTACAGAGCTGGTGTTAAAACATCCCAGATCGAATATGCTACCACAGCAGTTCGTCTTCCGTGGGAAATTACAGAGGAAACTCTGCGTGAGAATATCGAACAGCAGAACCTTGAGAAGGTTATCACAGACCTCATGACAACACAGCTCGGTGTTGATATGGAGGATCTGTATCTGAATGGTGATGAAGCAACATCATCCGAAGCACAGGATTATGATTTCCTTAAGATCAATGATGGGTGGATTAAGCAGATCAAGAATGGCGGTCATGTATATGATGCATCCAGTGCAAGCGAAATGAACCTTGATATGTTCTATAAGACTCTGGCGCAGATTCCGAATAAATACAACAACGGAAAACTGCGCTGGCTCATGTCTCCGAAGAGAGCGCAGGATTGGGAGCTGTTCCTGCTGAATAAGGTGATCGGAGCTGGTGGAGCTGTTCCGGACAGCATTTATACAGCACCGGCAAAAATCCAGACCGTAGAGTGTCCGTCCCTGTCTGATGACATTATTCTCCTTACTGACCCGAAGAACCTTATTGTCGTAAATACCTACGATGTTAAGCTGAGAAGAACTGTTGAGGGTAAAGATGCGATCATGATGGACAAACGTTTCTACGTGGCACATCTGGATTACGACCCGATTATTGAGGAGCTGGATGCAACAGCTATCATCACCGGGCTGAAATAGGATAAAGGAGGGCGCAACATATGTATCGCTTAAAGCTGATTAAAGCTCTTTCATATTCTGGCATTGTGACTGCCACAAAGACAAAACCGTTTGTTATTGTTCCCGAAAAAGAGCAGGCAGAATACCTTGTTTCAACAGGGTATTTTGAACTTGTTGGAGGTGAAGGGGAAACCACAGAAAAAGCGGATGAAAACGCAGAGCAGAAGAACAGTGAAGAGCTGCTTTTCCCGGATGAGGAGGAAGCCGAAAAAGAAAGTCCTTCTGTGATGGTCGAGTTGCAGAAAAAGACGAAGGATGAGCTCGTTGCATATGCAGGAATGAAGGGCATCGACCTCACCGGATGCAGTAAGAAAGACGAGATATTCCAGAGAATTGTCCAGGAGCTTGCAAGAGCTGATGAGGCAAGGAATTTTCTCAGAAACTGATGTGAGGTGTTGAGATATGGCAGTGGAAAGGCCATGGGTGGTCCCGAAGGATGTAAAGGAATATACAAGCCACAAGGATGTAGCCGGAAGAAAAGACGAAAAACTGGTATTTGACATTGCCAGAGCAGAGATGAAAGTTATTCACATAACGAATAACAAATTCGCTGATTATGAGGTTATACCAGAGCCGGTGAAAATGGCTATTGTGCTTGTGGCAGAGGCTTATGCGAAAAATGACATTGAAGCCTCAAAGAAAAAGATCAAAAGTGAGTCTTTTGATGATTATTCGTATACGGCAGAGGAAGCCACCATCGACATTGACAGCATTGACCTTGAAGGGCTTCTCGATGATTACATAATCACAAAGGGAAGTGGTCGGACAGTGATGAAGCTCCGGTCTTTATGAGGAGGGCGAGAAATGTTCGAGGATTTTCTAAATCACAGATGCGATATATACCATCCCGTTGAGGATGATACGAAAGTCGGTTATGGAATAAAAGCATCGAAAACAAAAGCGTGCAAGGACATTCCTGATATAGAGGATGTACCTTGCCATTTTTATGTGAATTCCTCTCTTTCCATAAAACAGAAAGAACCATTTGCTGTTGTCGATGGAGAAGCAAAACTTGCACTGCCATACGGAACTGACATAAAAGAAAATGACTTTGTGAAAATCAGAGGGTATATGTTCAGGGCAGGAATACCAAAAGCGGTTCACGGGAACCACCACATCGTTGTAACGATACGAAGAGAGGAAGGAATAAAGGGGGCAATCTGATGATTGATGTCAGCGAACTTGAAGAGTTTGCACGAAGGTGCGAGGCTGCAGCCGCAGACCTTAAACCGTATGCTGGAGAAGTCCTGAAAGAGGCAGGGGATGAGTTCCTTGATATCGTTCAGGAACAGATACAGAGCGCAGGCAATGTGGACATGGGTAAATTACTTGCTTCATTCACAAAAGGAGGGGCAGGAAATGTTTACCAGCTTGACCTTGGAGGGCTCGTCCTTACCATTGGAACAAGCGTCGAATATGCGAAATATGTGAATTACGGACATAAGCAAAAGCCAGGAAGGTTTGTGCCTGGTGTATGGGAAGGAAAGCATTTCAGATACATACCTGGAGCAAAGACTGGAATGGTGCTGAAAGCTTCGTTCGTTACCGGATCACATTTCTTTGATAAATCAGTTGATGTCATGAAACAGTTGTTTCCTCAAATGGCAGACAAAGCGTTTGAGCAGTTCTTCCAGAGATATTTTCCGTAGGAGGTCAGAGATGTATGGAAATCACATTAGAGCAGAGCCTTGCGGCTGCTATACGGTTTATACAGGATAATGCGTCCGATGGAACAGAGTGGTATTTCACGAAGATACCAGAAAATTATTATGTTCCGTCCGTATATTTCAAACCTCCATATACAGCAGGTAGAAAAGCAACTCTAAGGTCATGGTGCAGTACAATCACTTTTATTTGCTGGTTTATGGAGGCAGAGGATTGGGATGCGTATGCGAAGGTGTCTGATATGAGAGACCGTATAATGCTTTCCGGATGCAAAATACCTGTTTTCGGAACAGATGGAGAACCAAACGGAGAGTTTGTAAGGGTAGGGATGCCATCCACTCAAAAGATAGATGACGGAATAGAGCAGTTATCTTTTGAGATTGAGACGTATTTCCACCCTGAGAAAGATACGCAGAAAGCAGAGAAAATAATTGCGGCATGGAGAAGTGCTGCAGAAAAAATGGATGGAGGTGCGAGAGATGCCGGCAGTTAAAAAAGCTACATCAAACACGAATGAAGCATCGGCAGAAGAACAGATCAAATCTTTTGTGAATGAGCAGAAGTTCAGCAGAGACAAACTCCGTTCCAACAGCATGAAGTTGTTTGGAGTAACTCAGAGTACTTTTGACGGTGCAATGCATGGACACAAAGAAAAAGAGTTCACGCTGAAAGAAGCGAAAGCCATCATTAATGTATGGCTTTACGGAAAGGAAGGTAAAAAATAATGGCAGGTGGAACATTTAAAAAATCACAGCCGAAAGTTAGACCTGGCACGTATGTAAATCTCGTGAACGGAAGACAGCCCTCGGCTGTAGCTCCTACTACTGGTGTTGGAATTATTCCGCTGATCGGGTATGACTGGGGACCGAGGGGAAAATTCATCATTGTTTCCGCAGGTTCTCCTGATGCTCATATTGCAGAATTTGGTCGTAGCGTATATGACGATAATGACCATATGCTGATGCTGCAGCTTATGCTCATGGGATCTTCCACAGTATATGTGTATATTCCTGATGGGGGAACAGAATCAAAATCCGAGATTACGGTAGGATCTTCCAAACTTACGGTTAAGGCAAAGTACAAGGGAAGCCTTGGAAATAAAATCAAAATCGTATCTGTTGCAAACCCTGTTGGAGGGTTTGATGTATCTGTTGTCCTTGACGGTTCCGAAGTGGAGCTGTTTGAGGGCGTAAGCACAATGGATGAGCTTTCTGGAGTTTCTGAGTACGTTGAGTTCTCCGGATCCGGAGAGATGGAAGCGTTTGCTTCATCTACGCTTTCTGGAGGAACAGACGAAACTTCCGGAAATGTTGGTGTTACAAATTTCCTTGATAAGTCTGAAAAGGTACGTTTTAACTGTATGTGTTTCCCGTCAGAGGAAGTATCTCTTCAGGCAGCATTGCTCACGAAGATTAAATATATCAGAGAGAGCATCGGATGGAAATGCACGGCAGTTGCTCCGAATTTCGATGCGGATTACGAGGGAATTATCAACCTTGTGAATTCTTTCGAATATGGAGATAAAGAGCTTACAGTACCGCAGGCGTGCGCATGGCTCGCAGGAGCAAGTGCCGGTGCTGATTATGTGACTTCCCTCACATATACGCAGGTCCCGAATGCTACGAAAGTGGTAGGGGAAAAGAACAACGAAGAGTCTATTGCGGCAATCAAAGCCGGACAGTCATTTTTCAGTGTGGATGATAACGGAAATGTTATTCTGGAATATGACATCAACAGCCTTGTCACAATTCTGCAGGACGATCCGCAGGACATCATGAAGAACAGACCGCTTCGTGTGTATGATACCTTTTCGAATATGCTTCTCACAACATTCGTTCCCGGAAAATTTGACAACGACGAGGATGGATGGTCTGTGATGGAAGGTCTCGGACGTTCGATGCTCCAGAGCTTCCTTGATGATGGGGCAATTCAGAATGTTGATCTTGATGCTGATTTCCTTGTTGATAGAGGAGAGTCTATCGGAGACAGCACATATATCACATATGGTATCCAGACCGTAGACAGTGCAGAGAAGTATTACTTCACAGGCATTGCACGGTAATGAAAGGAGGAAAACGATATGGCTGATACTAAGAGAGTGAACAGCAGCCCTCTTTCCGCAAGAGAAGGAAAAGTCTATATTGACGGTGTTCTTGTGGCAGATAGCTGTAAATTCAAGGTTGTGTTCAAACCGGATGTATGGTCTGGCAAACAGTTGTCCGAGCATGGAACTAACCGCCGTTGGATTGGATACGATATCGAAGTGCAGATCACACAGTGGAAGACCACGAGAATGTACCGCACTATGATCGATAAGTACCTCAAGAGCGGCATCACACCTGAGATGACCATTCAGGGGGTTCAGACCGATACAAACTCTGACTTCTATGTGAAGAATAAGAGTGAGAAGGTTACCTGTATCGGATGCGTTCCGACAGGCGATATCAATCTTATCGATATGGATACTGACGGAGATGTTGTAAAAGAAGACATCACCTTCGGTGCAAAGAAAGTGGCGTAATTATTCGCCGTACAGAATATTCAGAAATGATGGGAGGGGGAAACCTCTCCCTGTGTTCGTATAGGAGGAAAAATAGATCATGGACATGAAAGCTTTTATGAAGGAAGAACTGAAAAACAGGGGGACAATGCAGTTTCCTGGAATTGAAAAATTTACTGATAAGGATGGAAAACCCATTCCGTTTATCATTAAGCGGTTATCGAGAAAAGAGCAGAAAGAGATCAGAGATGCTTACAAATCCACAGAGGTTTACCGTGACCGCAAGAATGGGGGCAGACCGATTATCGGTGCGAATGGACAGGTTGCAGTCCTTAAAGATTATGATGCAGAGGCCGCTGGATTGGCAATCATGGTTGAGGCTTTTGTTCAGCCGAAACTGGATGACCCCGAACTGATGCAGTATTACGGTGTTGTGGACCGTCTGGATATGCCGCAGATCATCTTTTCCGAAAAGGATGATTTTGCATATGCTGATAAGTGCCTGATGAAAGCCTGCGGTCTTGAGAGCGAGAAAACAGAGAAAGAAATTCTTGACGAAGTAAAAAACTGATGTCCGGGGAAGGCGAGGAGGACATTGGGGATGCCGAATGGATGGATAGGGGCTCTGACATGGAATGGAGATGGGCCCATATCCTTTGGCAGAGAAGGGGATTGAGGATGGAAGAATTTGCTGATATGCCCCGTAATGTCCAGCTCGCCTATATTGCCTCGGAACAGCTTGCCATGGAAAATCCTATAAATTCCATGGATAGACTTGCAAGAGTTTATATAAAAACCAAGTAGCAAAGGAGTGAAGAGATGAGCAGTATATCTGTGCGCATGGCATTGAACGAAAATGCCAGTAATAAACTGAAAAGCATTGCTTCCGCAGGAAGAGAAGCAGCCAAACAGTTAAGTGCCGCAGGAAAAGAAATTGATAAAGCGTTCAATTCAAAAGCCCCTACATCCTTTGCGAGCAGTGCAGGGAGCGCATTCAGTTCCATCGAGAATCATGCAGAGAGCCTTGGAAATGCCATTGATGATGCCCTCGATGGTTTTGACGAATTCTCTTCCGGCAGTTTTAGAGGGGCTGAAAATGCTTTTTCCAGTGCATCTGAAAGTGCTGATGATTTTGCAGAGTCAGCAAGCAAGGCAGGTGAAAGCGTAGATAATTTGAAAACATCTGCAAGCGGACTTGGAGACGGTCTTGACGGACTTGGAGCTGGGGCTGATGACATGGATGATTTTGCTGACAAAGCAGATGATGCAGGGGAGTCTATGGATAAAACCGCATCCAAAGCAGGAACACTTGGAAGTGCTTTGCAGAAATTATTCGCAGTTGTAGCAGGAGCCGTTGTTCTTGATAAGATAAAAGATTTTACGATGGACTCCATAAATGTTGGCTCTGATTTTACATCCATGATGTCAGAAGTGCAGGCAATATCCGGAGCATCTTCCAGTGAGCTTTCGAAGATGGAGGAGACAGCACGATCCTATGGAGCCACTACCGTTTTCTCTGCAACAGAAGCGGCAGAGGCATTGAAATATATGTCGCTCGCAGGATGGGATGCTAACCAGTCCTCACAGGCTCTTGGAGGGGTGCTGAACCTTGCGGCAGCCTCAGGCATGGGACTTGGAGAAGCGTCTGATATGGTTACCGATTACCTGTCTGCGTTTGGTATGGAGGCAAGTAAATCCACATATTTTGCAGATATGCTTTCGTACGCACAATCAAACAGTAATACAACAGCGGCACAGTTGGGTGAAGCTTACAGAAATTCAGCCGCCAATATGCATGCTGCAGGGCAGGATGTAGAGACAACAACATCTCTGTTGGAAGCCATGGCCAATCAAGGTTATAAAGGTTCAGAAGCAGGAACCGCATTGGCGGCAACTATGCGAGACATAACGCAAAAAATGGAGAATGGTGCGATAAAGATCGGAGAAACTTCGGTTGCCGTTCAGGACTCCCAGGGAAATTTCCGTGACCTTACCGATATTCTCACTGACGTTGAAAATGCCACAAATGGGATGGGTGACGCAGAGAAGGCAGCCGCACTAGGTTCCACATTTACCAGCGATTCCATAAAGGCGCTGAATATGATTTTGACAGAGGGAATGGATAAAGTATCTGGGTATGAGGATGCCTTGAGATCTGCTGGAGGAGCATCTGAAGAAATGGCTGACACGATGAATGATAATCTTCGTGGAGATGCAGCGAATATGAGTTCTGCGTTTGAAGAAATGAAATTGCAGATTTTTGAAAATCTCGAAGAGCCATTAAGAGAAGAGACGCAATACATCACAAATGAAATCATACCAGACTTGACATCCTGGGTTCCAGAAGCATTTGGAAGTGCTGCAAAAGGAATTTCAAAAGTAGGAAATGCATTAAAACCTTTGCTCGAAACAATATTGAAGAACCCAGAGGCAATCGGAAGCACATTTGTTTCCATTGGCACCGGATTTGCGGCAATGAAAACTGTAAGCGCAGGAATGAAGATTGCAGACAAAGTGACAGAAGCAGGAGGGATGGTATCTGCATTAAAAGGTTTTGGGGCTACGTTGTTTGGAAATCCATGGGCGGCAGGAGCTGCGGCTGCTGTTGCGGCACTCACGGCTGTTGGATTTGCAATCCACTCGTACAATCAGCAACAGATTGATAGTAGTTTTTCAGAACACTTTGGAGATATAGAACTTTCGGCAGAACAGATCTCCGATGTGGCATCCCATATAATTAATGCCACATGGCTCGTGGATATCCAGACAGCGCTTGGGCATTTTGATAATGCAGAGACAGCTAAGAAGCAGGCAGAGGAAGCGTTGCAGGAGAATGATGCTATCGAATGGAAGGCGCGTATTGGAATCAGCCTCACAGAGGATGAGACCAGTACATATATGCAGAATATTGCCACGTTTACAGAGAATATCCAAAATGCATTACAGGAACAGACTCTTGCCGCCGAAATGACAATATCCAGTTTCGGAATAAAAATGGCTGATGGTTCCAGCCTTGCAGGAAAAATATCTGAATGGGCTGCCAGTGATTTGCAGGATATGTCATATCTTTCAGCCGGATTAACGAACCTTGTGCAGACCGCATTGGAAGATGGCATCATTGATGTTGACGAGCAGGCTGCCATTGACCAGTTGCAGAGTAAGATCAGCAACATTATGGCCGGATGGAAAGAGTCAGAAGCTCAGGCTGAAATGGATATGCTCACCAGAAAGTATGGAAGGCTGTCCGGGCAGGCGCTTACAGAAGATGCATTTGAAAAGGTTGTCGAGGAGCTTGCTGACCAGAGAGAAACTGCGGCAAGTGCTCTCGAAGAGTCAGAAAAGAAATTATATGCAACCCTGAATTCTCTGAACAGGAAAGACGAAAACGGAGTGCAGAGGATTTCTGACGAAGAGCTCGTGAGCTATAAACAGCAGGCTGGATATGCGGCACGGAACAGCGAGGCTTCCATGCTTGGGAATAGTTTGCAGTTCGAAACCAATACGCTTTCCGATGCTTATGGAGAAAAGCTGAATGAAAATAGGCTTAGCATAGAAAGTTCCACAAGCGAATTTTTGAAGAATGCAAATAATTACCTTGCAAATCAGGATTACAGCTCCTTGTTTGACTCCATGCAGTATGGTTATACAAACGCAATGACAGGCACGAATATATTCAGCAGTAAGGACCAGAAGGCACTTTCTAAAGTATTCGATGCTATGAAGCCAGATGTTGAAAGTATGACAGGGCTGATTGATGAGTACAGGGAAATGGGTCAGGCTATCCCGCAGGATGTTATGACAGCATTCAATGACGCTATGATGGTTGGAGCAGCAGCAGGTGATGCTGATGCCGCATGGCAGGTATTTGCAAACCAGATGGTAGCTGATCCTGCAAGCGAAGCTCTAGTTCAGGCTATTCAGGAAGGTACAGTTTCTGTTCCGGAAGAATTGAGGACGGCCTTAGAAAGAGCTACCGCAGAAACTACAGATGAGCCTGTGACTATTGAGGGAATGCAGGCAGACATTGAAAATGTGGAAGTGAATGAGGAACATGTTGGAGAGCTTATAAACAAAGCGTTTGAGGGGTTGGAGGCAACCGGTGTCGAAAAGACCATAAACGGAACAGCCACCGTCGAATATGAAGTTGTCGCAGGAGACACGCTGTCCGGAATTGCATCAAAGGTAGGATCTACTGTAGATGAGTTGCTGAAATATAATCCTCAGATCACCAACCCTGACCTTATCAATGTTGGGGCAACGATTAATATTCCGAAGGAGCTTGTCGCAGTTGAGGCGAGCGGAGTTGGTGAAGCCACTGACGAAGCAATCCAGAGCGAAACTGGAAATTCAGAAACCGAAACAGAGGTTCAGGTGAATGTGACCACCAGTGCAGGTACGGTGGATGATACCGGTGCTTCCGAAGCTGGACAAGCCGCAGAAGATGCGGCTCAATCAGCGGCAGGAGGAGAAACGACCGTTGACAAAACAGTGACCAGCAATACGACATATGTCCCTGGTGTTACTGATACATCGCAGGTTGAGAATGCAGCCACAGAGGAATTATCATCCGGAAGTGCAAAGCAGGAAATTGTTACTGATACCACATATGTTCCTGGGACAACAGATACGTCACAGGTCACATCTGCGACAGAAAATGCCTTGAAGGAACAGACGATCTCATCTACAGCAACAACGAATGTGACAGCACAGATGGGTACAGATAATTTTGATGCAACAACAAGTGCGTTCGCATCAAAATTCCAATCTGCTCTCACTTCGGCATTCAATAAGACGTTCCATGCCGCCACAAATGCAAGTATCACAGTAAATTATAGTATTGCGAATCCATCAAAGACCATCACGTTTTCTGGTGGAGGAAGCGGAACAGCCACGGTATATGCGCATGCTTCCGGTGGTATTTTTGATACACCGCATTATGGAGTATTGGCAGAGGCAGGACCAGAAGCGTATATTCCTCTCGATGGTTCTGAAAATGCAAAATCCATCTGGCAACAGGCCGGAGAAATGCTCGGCATGTTTGGTGATGATAAGCCTATACAGACATCACCAGATACCGTCTCTAAAGCCGATACAGGCGCAGGCGGCGGTTCAAAATCTATAAGCAAGGAAATCAATATCAATATCAACGGAAGCGGTAATTTGAGGGTAGGAGGCGGAGTGTCTAAAGACGATGTGGTTCAGATACTCCTTGAGAAGGCAAGGGAAGTCTTTGTGAACATTGTAGAGGAAGAGGCTCTGGTAGGAGGTGACGCATCATATGAGTTCTAATATGTTCAGCGAAAATGCGAATAATCCGACAAAATACCGGATGTTCTTTAATTATGACAATGACAAAAAAGTGTATGTCCTTCCAATGCTTCCACAGAAGATCAGTCTTACCGTGAATGGAAAGCTGACATCTGTTGATATAGATACGTTCGGAGAGATACTTCACAGAGGGAAAAGGGATGCAATAACGATTGAGTTTGAGTCAATTTTCCCTTCTGTGTACGGGAAGAATTATTGTTCGTGTATGGAGAAGGAATTCAAAAACCCTTCAACATGGCATAAGTGGATGCTAGCCCTGATGAATGCGAATAATCCATTCCACTTTGTTCTTGTGGGATCTCCATTTTCAATCAATATGTATGCTGATATAGCATCATATGTGCCGTATGAGCAGGGTGGAGATGTAGGAACGATTTATTACAAAGTGAAAATCAGGGAGCACAGGAAACCGGCTGTTGAAACGTACAAGAAAAAGAAGAACAGTAAGCCTCAAAAAACCAGTAGTGGAAAGAGACCTAGCAATAAAAAGACAGTATACTACAAGACCACGGCAAAGAGTGGACTTCATTTGCGTACCGGTCCGAATGCAAAAATAATTGGTCTCATGCCTTATGGAACGAAAGTATCATCTGACGGAAAGAAAAACGGAAAATGGTACCATGTCAAATACGGAAGCAAATGGGGATATGCCTATAATTCGTGGCTGAAAAAAGTATAGTGGGGGTGTGTTTATGAATGACATTACTTTAGAGATTGTTCAGAATGATACCCACACGAAAGTGACAAATCTTTTGAAGAAGGTTACTGTTTCTGGAAGAAGGGGAGACGCACCGAGAACATTGAGCGCAACCATTTCTGACTCAGAGCAGTTTGCAAGAGCTCCTGCGAATTCCGGTGAAGGACAGCAGGTTTTCTTTTATCTTGGGAAAGATGAGATATTCAGAGGGCTTCTTATGACAGACAGCCGAAGCAGCGAGAGGACACTGACGATTAAGGCATACGATAATTGTATTTATCTATGTAACAACAAAGGCAGCTTTTCTTTTAAGAATAAGACAGCCACATATATTTTCAAATACTGCTTGAAAAAGCTCGGGCTACCTCTCGGATCCGCTGTGAACACGGGTCATGTTATCGGAGAGTTGATAAAGAAGGCGACAACATACTGGGATGTAATTGAGGATGCTTTAAGCCAGACATATCGCTCCACCGGAATAAGATATTATGTGTGCTCCGAAAAAGGGAAGATATATCTCCGGAAGAGGGAAGAACAATCGCAGATGCCTGTATTGTCTCTCGATGGGAATGTGATCAGCTACGATATGTCCAGGTCTATTTATAACACAAGGACAAGACTTAAACTTATTACTTCGAAAGGAAAAAGCAAAGGAAGCACTGTGAATTCTTCTCTTGAAAAGAAGATTGGAAAGTTTGCCGATGTGCAGACTGTAGATGAGGATATAACAAAAACAGAGTTAAAGAGGAAACTGCGAGTGTTCGAAAGGGATTCAAGCGTCATATCCAACGAGCTTAAGATAAGTGCATCCGGGGATATGAGGTGCGTATCCGGTAAATGTGCATATGTGCAGATATCTCCGATAAACACGAAGCGTATCATGTTTATCGAGGAGGACACACACACGTTTGAGAATGGTAACCATAAGATGGATTTGAAACTTAGCTATGAGAAAACATCCTGAGTGTAGGGGTATGGAACATGTCAAAGAATATTACTGAAATCATAAGGCAGATATCAGGACAGGATATGCCTCATATCGTTGCAGGATATATAGCAGAAACCAACCCTTTGCAGGTTGTTCTTGTTGATGATATGAACATTACGCTGTCAGACCAATCTGTGATTATTCCGTCTGAGAAGCAGCCTTTGAATAAGGGTGATTATTGGTATCTGTTGTCCGTAAACAAAAACAAAGTATATTATTTCCTCGACAAAGTGTGAAAGGAGGGTGTGAAGATTGGGCGAAGAAGAAAGCGTCAGCATACTGTCTTATGAAGAACAGGATGATGATACAGGAACAATATTCCGAAATTACCGGATGGATTTTGAAAACAAAAGAATAATCGGCATGGTAGACGGACTGGATGCCGCCAAACAGAATATGTTTAAGGCATTACAGACGAGAAGGTATGCTCATGCGATTTACGATGACCAGTACGGATGCGACATTATGAATAAAATAGGCAACCTTGACCTTACACCCGGATATCTCGAATCTGATATCCCAGCAATGATCGAGGAAGCCTTTTTGAATATGGAGGAAATCATTGAGGTTTCCGACATATTGTTTGAAGTGCTGACAGGAGACTCCGTCCATGTCTCGTTTTCAGCAGTAACAATATTTGGCGATACTATGGTAGAGGGGGACATTAACGATGGCTGAAACAATGGAGAAAAATATACAGGAATTTAAAACTGCTATGGCTCTTATGCTTGCAGATGCCCCTCTCGAAGTCGAAACAGAGATCGTTGGCAACCTGAAAAATATTGAGGATTTACCATTGAACGATATCACAGAGGATGTGCTTATTGAACAGTTCTTTGATATGGGGGCATATCTGAATGTTGATACAAGACAGGGCAGCATATACTGGGATGCATGCATGGGCAGCATCATCAGAACGAGTATGTTCCTTGAGCAGTTGAAAATGGTCAAGGATATTATTTCTTTAAAGACCTGCACAGGAGACATCCTTGACGAAAAGATGATGGAGAGAGGGCTGAAAAGAAGTCCTGAAAATCCCACAGCAGCTACATATTATGTTTCGTTTGTAGGGATTGCGCCGGAGCTTGACTCAAAAATGTCGGTGGAAGATTATTTCTTCACTCTGTCAAAAGATTCAGATGGGAGATATATTCTCATATCAGATGATATGGGAACAGACATGAATAATCTCGCATCCGGCTTGAAGGTCATACCAGACCTTGACGTAGATGGGCTTATCAGCGCAACTCTCGGGGATCTTGCAATTCCTGCGACCGATGCAGAGAGTGATGATTCGGCAAGGGAAAGATTGATAAACCGTATTTCTGGTCCCGATGAAAACGGAAATAAATCACAGGTTCGGACATGGTGTGAGTCTGTTGAGGGTGTAGGTTCTGCGAGGATTATCCCTCTTTGGGATGGAGTGAACACCGTAAAGGGTGTCATTGTATCTTCAACAGGTGGTGTGCCTTCGCAGACTATCGTCGGAAATGTCCAGAATTATATCGACCCGGGATGTACCGGAATGGGTGAAGGTGTCGCAAACATCGGACAGTTTTTCACTGCAGTTGCAGTTGAGCCTGTGAAGATCGATATTTCCGTATCTGTGTTAAAGAAAAGTGAGGCAACCTATTCTGGAATACAGGAGGGGTTCAAAGAGCTTTTGCAGAAATACTTCTCAAACATGGCATTGGAGGAATATTCAAGCGGCATGGCGATTCGGTATGTAAGAGTCGGGTCTATTCTTGAAAATATGGACGAGGTGATTGATTACGATAACCTTACTTTGAATGGGAATGAGGCGAATATAACATTTTCTATCCTTCAAATCCCTGTGCTCGGGGAGGTGAGTGTCGATGGAAATATTTTATAATTCGTCAACATCCGGATATGAGGAAATCTCTGGGAGTGGTCCTAAATGGTGGACTGAGTACAGGGAAATGGATGCCGTATACATGTTCGAAGGATGGCTTCTCGATGTTATGGCCAAGAAAATGGAGCAGGAAGTCAAGAACATATTTCCATCACAGGCTGATTACCCGTCCCTTGTCGAGTATGAAAAGATGCTCTGTATTGAGCAGGATGATGGCATCACGATTGATGAACGCAGAAGGGTTGTGCAGGCATATTATTCAGGAACCGGAAAGCTGTCAAAGAGTGTTATCCAATCAATTGTAAGGACGTATGGAGAATGTGACAGCGAATTGTGGTGGAATGACAGAAGCTGTCTGAATATAAGGATTTTCTGTAATGATGGGAAACTGTTTTCTAACAAGAGGATATACCAGATCATTGAAAGAAGGTTTCCGGCACACCTTTTGTTCGTTGTCAGGAATGTGATATGCGGATTTGAGACAAAGGAAAATGCAGATTTCGGAAGAATGAAGTGCAGGACAGGCTTTTCATGGTGGGAAGGATGCCTTGATGGTAGTTATCTGCTTGACGGAGAGAAAATCCTTGATACGGAATTTCCTCCGTTATTCAGGTCATCTCACCGGATCCGTGCCGAAACCGAAAACCAGGTGCTTTTTCAGATGATGCGAGAAAGATTTGAATGTGAAACATCATCCGAGGCTGAAACTGTTGTGAAGCACAGAGTTCTTATGAACTGGTGGGAGGAATTAAAGACTCTCGACGGGAATGAAATGCTGGATGGCTCAAAGATGCTCGATCAGGATGTGCCACCGTATTTCCCAAAAGAAATCCACAGGATGAGCGTTCAGAACGAAGAAGATTTTTCCGTATCAATGTATATTCCTGCAAAGGCGAAATTGCTGGATGGCTCTTTCGTGCTTGATGGAACCATAAATCTTAATTCAGGAAGGGAGGTACTGTAATGGCAGGAACAACCGTTACGACCAAAGCAAAAAAGAAGATGCTCTATGCGAGAGCAGGAATCGCACCGTTACCCAAAATCGTAGGGATGGCATTCGGAACAGGCGGTGTGAATGATGCAGGAACTATCATTCCACACTCGGCAGACCAGAATGCTCTCCACAAAGAAGTGTTGAGGAAACAGGTGGACGGATACGAGGTGGTATCTGACACGAAGGTAAGGTATAGCTGCACACTCACAGCAGATGAGCTTGCCGGAGTGTATATTTCCGAATGTGGTCTGTATGATGCAGATGGGGATATGGTAGCCATGAAGTCGTTCATGAAAAAAGGCAAGGACGGTGACATGGAGGCTGTTTTCGAATGCGAAGATATGTTCTAAGGAGGATGAGAAAAAATGGCATATTTTGACACAGACAATCCCGTTTTCAATGAGAGAATGAGGATGCTCGAAACAACGGATCCTGGACACGCAGATGTGTTCAATGCTTTGTTTAGACAGCTCATTCAGAATGATGTTGCACTGAAAGAAGCTGTAACGAATTTTGCATCCAGTAAGAATGAGCAGGCTTTGTTCCTTCTTAATCTGCATAAAGACGGAAAGAAGTATGGAGTTCATTTTGATGACTTCGACGTTACTCCGGTCAGCACAGGAACCAGATTATACGATGCTGTAGGTATGACCGCAGCACCATCCACAAATACCGTCCGTGCAACAAATGATTTTGACGGAAAAGGTCCGTTTGCCTATATCGAGGTAAATGGCTATGTTGATGAAAACGGAGATTTCCAGGTGCAGTATATCAAGGATATCGACAATGAGTTTTCAAGAACAGACTACGATGCATGGTGCTTGTATCTGACGCATTATGTTTATCGTAAGTTTGATGCAAATGGAGAAACCACAGTGATTTCCGATACCAGACATACGAATGAATGGGTACCGGAAGGAGGAGCTATCCGTCCTGATGGCACAATCAGACCGTTTGTAGCTATTGCGAAGTATATGTCCGGAGACAATGCAGATGGTGTGGCATCGTCCATTTCTGGTGTATCTCCGAAGAATTACAGCTTCCAGAGCTTCCTTACAAAGGCAAAGGCTAAAGGGGCGCAGTATTGTGGAGAAACTTCGCAGGACTCCGAGAGAATGACACGGCTTATGGAAATTGCATTTGCAACACGGCACAGTCAGTCTGTGATGGCTGGGTGCACATCGTACTATTTGCAGTATCCGGCTACTATCACTGAGGATGATGCAGAGAGGATTATCATCTCAAAGAGCAATGCAAGGAACCTTATTGTCGGTTCTACTGTATCTATCGGCAATGCCACATCCCTTAACGGCTCCGGTGATGCAGGAAATATCGACAGAGGACAGGCAGGAATGCACGCAAAAGCAAACAAAGTGAAAATTCTCAAGATTGAGGATTATGACGATGTAAACTCTGCCGTTTATGTAGATAATGGAGGAACGACCTTCGCTACAACTGCAAATGTTGTTTCCGGTATCACATGCCCTACATACCTGTCAACCATGCCGTGGAATACCGGTGCTTGTGATGACGTGCTTGGTTCCTGTGGATCTCCGACAAGCAACACGAACAACAAAGAACCGTACATCCTGTTTGGTGTGGAGATGTCCTCTGGCTTCTGGGAGCCGAAAGGAAACACGGTCATGAAGATTGAGAACCATGTAATGCGTCCGTATATCTGTTATGACTGTACGAAGATGACAACCGCAGGAGCAACGACCGAAGATTGGTTCGCTATGGGATACGAAATTCCTGATTGTGGTGGAGGATGGAAATATACCAGCAGGCTTGGATATGATGCAGAGCATCCGGAAGTCCGTTATCCTTCCGAGGTCAAGGCAACATCATCCACTGGGTATGCCGATGGATGCATTACAGAGAACCTCGCAACCGTCGCAGACGGGCAGCGAGAGGTTCTTGGCTCGGGCGGCCTGCCCGACGGTGCGCTTGATGGTCGTCGGCATGCGGACCTGAACTTCGGTCTTTCGAACTCGATCTGGGGCTACGCCGCTCGTCTTTCTGCCTCTGGGCGTTGCGGACGCAAAGCGGCTGCATAAGCAGGGGGTGAATTGCCGATTGAGGCAAGAGGGGATCTCCCCTTTTGAGGCAGAAAGATATCCGCAAATAATGTAACTCGTAAATAATGTTTCAACAGGACTTACAGCACAGTGGCTTCCGTTCTTGGCTCGGGCAACCTGAACAACGGTGCGCTTGATGGTCGTCGGCATGCGGACCTGAACTTCGGTCTTTCGAACTCGATCTGGGGCTACGCCGCTCGTCTTTCTGCATAATTTGTTGTGCTGTATTTCGTTCCCCCAGAGGGGACCCGGTAACGGCTGGGGCGGAATGCCCGAAATTGACGAACCAGCATGTTCCCGACAGAAATGTCGGTAACACCCTGTGACGGAAGTGGGCACAGGTGGGGACTAGTAATAACACTGAACGTCCTTGAGGCAGAAAGAAAGAGGAATAATGAAAACGTATTGCAAACATCTTGTGGTGTCTGATGAGAAAAAGATCTTTGATGGCATCACTGAATATATGCACGATAAATACCGGAAAAATAGCTCTGTAAGGTTTTTCTCAAATTATATGGGAGTATCCAGGGAATATGTCAGGGAGAATTTCAAGCCTGGGAGCGATTTTTGGAATGAGTCTCACAAAATGCTATCAGAGGATATGGCATTTCATATCCGGACACGAACAGTAAAAGAGCATATTGATTCATGCAGCTATGGATTACCTCTTATACGGTACACAAAAATCAAGGACAGGGGAAGCGGAAAAGAACGTGAACTTGGTCTTGAAACAGTTTTGTTCAGACTGTATGAGGTCATCACTGGAAAAGCCACAGAGCCTATGTTTCGTGCGAAGATTGGAATATATCAATGTTCGTCCATAAAGAACAGAGGACAGAACTACGGAAAGAAAGCCGTAAGGAAGTGGATTTCCGGAGATGTGGAGGGGACGAAATACTTTGCGAAAGCAGATGTTCAGAAATGCTATCCGTCCATGCCTCATGACAAGATACTTGGATTGCTCCACCGTGATTTGAGAAAGTCAGAAGAGCTGCTTTATTTGTATGAGACATTCTTTGAGATTTATGAGGAATGGCCATCACCAGAAGCTGTATCAAATGATGTCGGCATACTTATAGGTTCTCCGGTATCAAAAGACCTTTGCAATTATTTCCTCTCATATGCGTACCATTACGCTTCTGAAAATCTGGTAAAGACAGTTTGCCGAAGAGGGCAGACGAAAATGAAACGACTGGTAAAGCACGTTATATTTTATGCAGATGATATAGTCATGTACGGTTCGAATAAAAAAGATATGAGAACGGCGGTTGAGAAGATGATCGAATACATGTCAGAGTTCCTTGGTATGAGGATAAAACCGGACTGGATCATATCAAAGACAATGCATCAGGCGATTGATGGGAAACCAAAAGGAGGATTGCTTGACTACATGGGTTTTAGGTTTCACGGTGGTTCCGTGAGCACGAAACAGTATTTTGGAAATTCAAAGAGGCACAGGGAAACATGGGTGACTATCCGAAGAAATATTTTTCTTATCGGCAGGAGAAAGATGGCTATGTTTTCCAAGCATATAAAGAAGCATATCCAGGTCAGCAAAAAGTTCGCAATGAGCGTGATTTCATCCTATGGATGGTTCAAAAATACTGATATGTTCAAATACAGAAGGAAACACCGTGTAGATAAGCTCATGAAGGTTGCAAGGAAGATCGTCAGTGATTATGCAAAAGGCAAGGAATATGACGAGAAGAAATATTACAAAATGTGGAGGCGATACTATGTATGTGGTAAATAGTCCTGAAACTATGGAGAAGGTGCTGTATAAAGTAAAACCGAACGGAATTGCTGATGTATGGCTCCGCAATAACGAAAGAGTGGTTCCTGCCACCGAAGAAAATCAGGAAAGTTATGAGGCAGATGAGATATTCTGCCAGGTAAATTCGGCTGTGATTTCAAAAGATGAGATTGCAGCCGATTTTGATTTCTGGTTTTCCGTGCTGTCTCAAATCCCTGATTTTGATGCAAACGAATTGGGGATTGAGGCTAGAAGAGCAGCAAAGATGTCAGAGGTTTCGGCAGAATGTGAGAGCACGATCATTTCCGGCATTGACGTAACTCTCGGAGATGAGGTCCAGCATTTCAGCCTTACTGTGCATGACCAGATCAACCTGTTTGGAAAACAGGCACAGATTTCCGCAGGTGCCGAGAAGTGTGAGTATCACAATGACGGAAACCCGTGTAAATTCTATACAGCTGATGAGATGAAAACCATCATCGAGGCGGCAATGTCCCATGTATCCATGCAGCAGACCTATTGCAACAGTATGTACGACTGGATCAAGTCGTGCAGATATGCGTCAGAGATCGAAGCAATCCATTACGGAGATGATATCCCAGAGGAATATCAGTCCGTTGTGCTGAAAGAGTATCTGAAAGAGAAGGAATGATCTTATGAGAATGCTGTTGAATATATTTAAAAGCATATTCCTGTTTGTGTTTGGTGGATGTATTTATTGCCTTATCGAGATGCTGTTCCGGGGGCACACACATTTCACGATGATATTTGTGGGAGGTGTGTGCTTTTTGATGTGCGGAATGCTGAATGAGGTCATTCCGTGGGAGATGCCACTTCCTGAACAGATGATTATATGTGCTGTAAATATTACTGCTGTTGAGTTCGTTGCCGGAATGATACTGAATGTATGGCTGAACCTTAATGTGTGGGATTACAGCAATATGCCATTAAACATAATGGGGCAGATATGCCTTCCGTTCTCCGTTGCATGGTTTTTCCTATCGGCTGTTGGCATCATTATGGATGATTATCTTCGGCACTGGATTTTTGGTGAGGAGAAGCCGCGCTATACTTTCCGGAGGAGAATATGCTGAAAATTATTTCCATGCTTTGGTCGAGTGTTTACGACCTGCTCTTCCTCGTGAAGGGGCAGGGAACAAAGACGCTTGAGCAGATAGAAAAAGACCTTGACATCATAGAGATGCGCTGCCGCCCTTATGCTGACATTGACGATGTGGAGGAAACACAGGGCAGGGAGGAGGTAACGTGCTATGGATATTGCAGAAATCCTGAAAACCGGAGGCGGTGTGTTAGTTGTAATTCTCACACTGATAGAAATTACTCCTCTGGAAATCAACCCATGGAGGATGATCGCACGGTGGATAGGGAAAGCGCTCAATGCTGATATGATGGATGCTATCAGCGAGAACAATGCAGAGATTGCAAGATACCGTATTATCCGTTTCTATGATGAGACAAGGCATGATGTGAAGCATACTGAAGAGCATTTCAACCAGATCATGGATGACATCAGAACATATGAACAGTATTGTGATGACCACCCTAAATTTAAGAATAACAAGGCTGTGACTTCCATCGAAGGGGTAAGAGAGATTTACAGGAAGTGCCTGAAAGAAAACTCATTTTTATGATGTACATAATAATGGTTTTCCACAAAATTATCCACATTACTCACATTTGTGAGTTAAGGCGGCTATTTGCCGTTTGTTTCGCCTATTTATATCTCGATGATAATTTATAGGCATAACACGATAAAAACGTAGCACGAGGCTGTAATGGCTTCAAAAACACATTCTAATTTAACAGGAGGTTTGAAGAATGGAATTATTAAACGTTTTGAGAGGAATTCCGATTCCGGTGTTGTTGCTGTTGGTTTTATTGCTGATTGTGGTTACTGCCGTAATCGTATTCCAGTACATGAAGATGAAGGGTCTTGAAGGTATCCGGGAGGATGTGTACAAGCTCATTCTTAAGGCAGAACATATGTATAGCCAGAGCGGATCCGGAAAGCAGAAAATGAAATGGGTTATCAGCCAGGCAAGAGGTCTTATTCCGAATTGGCTCCAGCCGTTCATCACAGAAGATATGCTGACAGTATTGATTGAAAAATGGTTCTGTGGTGTGAAAGACCTTCTCGATGATGGAAAGATTAACAATTCGTCTGGGCGGTAAATAAAGCCGCCCTCCAAAAACCGGAGGTGCGCAGGATGAGTTACAGAGCAGTAGCGATTGCTATATTTGCCGCTCTTGGGATTGCCGCAGGAGCAATAGGTCTTGTGTCATGGGAGATTGGCAGATACATAGAAGATGTTTGTCATCCTTACGATGATGATGACGATGAATAATGAACGACAGGAGGTGCAGATGATATGGCTTTGAGTGAAGCGAGAAAGAAATTTATTTCTGATATTGCGGAAGCTGTTCTGAAATATGCTCCGCAGTATGGGATTTGTGTTGCGAGCCCTGCTATTACGCAGGCAATTCTCGAAAGCGGATGGGGAGAAAGTAAACTTGCTGCTGTTTATCACAATTATTTTGGGATGAAGTGCGGCACAAAGTGGAACGGCAAAAGTGTAAACATGACAACGCAGGAGGAATATACTGTCGGAAATCTCACAACCATCAAGGACAATTTCCGTGTGTATGACAGCCTTGACGAAGGTGTGAAGGGATACTTTGAATTTATCCAGCTTGAGAGGTATCGGAATTTGAGGGGGATTACAGACCCCAGAAAATACCTTGAGACAATCAAGAATGATGGATATGCAACATCCAGTACATATGTTGAGAACTGCATGGCTGTGTTGAAGCAGTACGAACTCACGAAGTATGATGCTCTTTTGGGTGGAACTACCGCACCTGCTGTCACCGTACAGGATATCATCGATGCAATGGTGGAATATGCAGTGAAGATTGCAAATGATAATTCTCACGGATACAGCCAGGCTGTGCGAAGTTTATATAACACCAAAAATCCAACTTCATTTGACTGTTCCAGCCTTACCCTTACAGCCATCCAGTATGCGTTTGAAAAGTACGGTATTACACCTACTCCGAAGGATATCAATGCAAAGGCTTCGAAGCTGGATGATGGATTGAGCTACACAGGGAATATGCTGAACCTGCAGAAACTTGGTTTTGAGGTTGTGGCAAAAAACCAGACAGCTCATGGAAAGATGCAGAAAGGGGATCTTGAGCTTTCCCTTTGGCATCATGTAGCCATGGCCATTGATGGAGACAACATCGTTCATGCCAGATCTTCCGAAGGAACGTCAGACACGAAAGATGGTTCCGGAAATGAAATCCGGACACAGCCGTGGTACCAGTACAGTAAAGGATGGACGCACAGACTCCGCTTTACCGGAAAAGGAATTGATTTCTCAAAGCTATCCGGATCAGGAGCTGACGCAGGAGGAACAGCCGCAGGAAGCTCTGATTCTGGAAAAACATCTACAGGAGGTGGAACGTATATGTTCAGTGTTGGAAACGTGCAGAAGGGAAGCAAGGGGAATGATGTCAAACTTCTCCAGAGGCTCCTGAAATCCAATGGGATGAAGGGAAAAGACAGAAAGGCATTGACGATTGATGGAGATGCCGGAACCAATACGGATTATGCAATCCGGCAGTACCAGAAGAAAAATGGACTGACCGTAGACGGATGCGCAGGTCCGAAGACGTGGAAGAGCATTCTTCTCAGATAATTGAACAGGAACATAGAAAACACCAGGTTGTCCATTGCGGATGCCTGGTGTTTTTTGCGTTTTATTCCAACTTATTTGAATGAAAAAGCAGAATGAAGCTGACTCATTTGACCATATATGTTTATCTATATCTTAATACTATATCTAAACCTAAGTCTGGTAAAGCCGCTTGCGAGCCAAATTAAAGCCGGATGTACGTCAACGGCTGAAAAGCGGCTGACAAAATTAAAGCTTACTAAAATGAGTTATTGCCTGCTTGTGTACGAGTATGTTTCATTTTCAAAATCCCAGATAATGTCTCCATATCCTTCTAAGATGGAACCGTCCGTATCCAATTTTCCGTATGTAGGATAATATATATCACATCCAGAAAATGTTATTCCAGTACCATCCTCACAAATTATAGAAATCCAGTTATACCATGGATTATCCTTCACTTTTTCTTGAGCAAATTCTTTAAATTCTTCCTCTGTGACAGATTTTAAAATCTCTTTGGTTATTGATATATAGCCGTATGACCCAAGAGTTTGAGATTTATCTCCGCTGTAAACTGTTCCTGTTTTGAGATCTTCTTTCATAAGTGGGTTTGTAATTGCATCCTTAGCTGCTTGAGCAAGAGCTTCTTGCTCTTTCTTTTTTTGCTCATTTTGTTCATTTTCTTCTTTCAAAAATGCATCAACATCAAACGATGTATCTCGTCCTAGATTTTTTACAGCGATAGCATGATCTAAAGTATAGCTTCCGTTTTCAACAAAAATACAGAACTTTATTTTTTCATTTCTTTCAAAATCTTTTAATATTTTTTCCCCATATTTTGGAATAGATAGATTATCTATGCCTGGAGTATAAATCATTCTTGAATATTCTTCTGGTGATATTTCTGCAACAATTGGAATTTCATACCATCCGTTATTTTCCACAACTCCTATTATCCATGCGTCAATGCATACATAGGAGTTGTCATATTTACCAGAAGATATTTCAGAGAAGGAAACTGTTGGAATATTATCATAAGCCCATGACCAAAATTTCGAATCACTCGAAAAATCATTAATTGATTCGCATTTTAATTCTGGGTTATCAGAGGAAGATATGGGTTCTTTATTACCAGATGAGCAACCTACTGTGAACAATGAAATGATAAAAATGATGAGTACGCACTTGGCGATTTTTTTATGGTGGGGGGTAAACGTGTGTTCTTTTTTCATGGCTTTTGCCTCCTTTTTTCTTGAATTATACCATGTAACAAAGATGAGTAGAATCGCAAAATAATGAGTTGTGAGGTGCTGCGAAAAAATCTCAGAAAATGTAAAAAAGGGTATTGACACCTAACCTACACGTGTTATATTAAGCTCAACAAAACGAGTTACAGAGCTTGAAACTCAATAATACGAGATGGAATGGAGGAAAGAAAATGACAAGAGAAATGAAATATTATTATATTGGATATAGCAACGGAGATTGCGATTTTATACATGCAAAAGCAGACCATACGGCATACAATAAGGCTTGTAAAATGGCAAAAGAATTATACACATTTGTAAAAGAACTTCATGAGATTTCAGAGGATGAAGAAGTTGAGGAAGCGTTAAGAATAATAATTCATGATGGTAAAGAGGTGTAGAACAAGATAAAAGCCGAAACCGGAGAAATCCTGTCAGCCGGAAATGACCTACCGGCTCTGATGATGGCAGGTCAAGCGATTGGTGATGGACAACAGGTTTTGCCAGTTTTTAATGTGAAAGCTGGATGCGGTGTGCAGCACATGAGCAGAGAACGCATGAAAATGCTCGATGATGGACAACAGGTTTTCTGGTTTTAATGCGAAATCAGATAAGGTCAGGAAGGACCCGACAGAAATCCTCCGGCGGATCGTGTGAAACCGCTTGAATAGTACACACCCAATCGCATATTTATCATGGCAGGAAGATAGTTCTTCACATTTGTGACCGTGGGCGGTACACGGAAATGCCGGAAGATGGGAGGATGCAGAAAATGTATAAAGTGCAGTTTAACAAGATTGGATGCAGTTACACACGGAGCTTCAATACCAGGGAAGAAAGAGACCGTTTCGCAGATGAAATGCGGAAGGCAGGATACAGTGTAACTGTATGGGAAGCGTAAAAAGGGATTATGAGAAGAGGAGGCACACGATAAATGAAAAAAGAATACAGGGAAAAGCTGTTCGAGATACTTGATAAGATGGACGAGCTTACCGAAATGCAGGGGATTGTTCAGGAAGAAAAAGAGCAGCCGGCAGTTGCGAGTATAGAGAAGGTAGAGGAAGAGAAAATTTCTCCGGAAATGCAGGAGGTTGATAAGTTTTCTGGTCCGAACCGTGACACAACAAAGAGATACAGCAAAGAGTTCAAGAAAATGATTGTCCGGTTGCACAGGAATGAAGGCAGAACGTGTGAGAGCATCACGAATGAATATGGGGTGTCGAAAGCCACAATCACAAAATGGTGCAGTGATGCCAGGTACATGGATATGGAAAAAATGACAACCGCAGAAAATGAGCTCCAGAAAGCCATTGAAGAAAACCGGAAGATCAGAGAAGAAAACGCTTTCCCGAAAAAGGTTGTGATACTGATGTGCGGAAGCGGCATGGAGGTTCAGCCATGAAACCCTATCACGAAACAGCGGAGGAGTATATGAGAAACTCGGAACATAATTTTAATTTTTAGGTGGAGGAACAAAAGAAAATGACAACTTTAGAAAAAATATTCCAGGGATATTACAACGAGAGGATTGAAGGAGATAAACCGGATCCAGTGGAGATGCAAGTTCTTAACATGAAAATAATGGAGTCTCTTGGATGCCTTGGAGTGAAGGGGATGGAACAGGGAAATATAATGGAGGCTGTGAGCGAATACGGGATGAAGGCTGAAAAAAATGGATTTATGGCAGGGTTCAGAATGGCATGGGAGTTGCTAAAAAATATGCAGGAAATTGAAAACAATTAGCCGGAAAGAAGGATACTCAATAAAATGAGTGTCCTTTATTTTTTACTCATATTTTGTAAAAAAGGGTATTGACACTACCTACCTACGTGTTATATTAAACTCATAAGAACGAGTTGAAAATAATTAGACTCATATAAATGAGATGCAAAAGGGGGAAAAGAAATGGGAACAGCATATAAGGGATACACAATTATCAAGACATACAAGCATGGATATAGCTACTACAAAATCAGCGGAGAAAAAACACTTTTTTCCAGATTGAAAGATGCCAAAGCTAATATCGATAACAGAGAGAAGGGGGATTAAAAGTGGAGCGATACGAATTGGCAAACGGAAAAGTGTACGACATCATTAGATGGAGTGATGAACATGCAGTAGTAAGCAACAACAAAATTGTTTATTCAGGGGCTTATGCAGATTGCCGGAGATATATAGAAAGGCAGAAATAAATTCGAGGAGGGCAAAGAGAATGGGAAAGATAATTCAGTTTCAGCAGAGGAAAGAACAGAAGGCAGTAAGCAATGGTTATGATAATTTGTCTAGATTGATTGCCATTGCTGCCACAAAAGAAGTTCTCAATTTTTACATTGAGAGCATAGGGCAGTTGGAAAAGAGAGGAAGCCTGCTGGATGGCGAAGCAGAGAAGCTGGAAGAGCAGGGAAGGGCGAAGCGGTTGGAAATTGCATTGCCTGAGAAAAAGGAACCGGAGAAAGTAACCGGATCCGGAACATATTCTTATTATCCTGAAATGGGAGAACAGAAACCTGATTGCCAGATGGAAGCCATCCTTTCCTACTATGGGAAGCACTACTTTGTTGATACTCCAATTCAGTTAAAGGGAAGGGGAATCACACTGGTAAAACAATACACTGAAAAAGACTTCTGTAACGCAGGAGATCACCGTGTGGGATGGTTCGAATATCAGGTGACAACTAGGGCATTTGAAAAATTGAAAGAGCAGTACAGCATTTCAATGGAGAGATGCCTTGATTGAATAAAACAGCCGCCTTTGCATTTTGCAGGGGCGGAGAAATCTAAACGAAAGGTGCGTGGATGATGGACAAGAAGAACGAAGGAAGGTTTTACAGGAACAAGGAAACCGGAGAGCTTTTAACATATCATGAAATGCTTGAAGAGTGGAGAAGCAGATACGAAGGTATAAATCAAGATACCGGATTATACCAGTACCACTGGCATACCAGATATGAGTATGAAGGCGATAAGCACGGAAGGGGTGAATATAATGTGCGGAATACCAGGAGAAGATGAATACTGGGAGCGCAGGAGAGAAGAGCTTGAAAATCCAAGATCATTCCTAAGGGGCTTAGGATGGGATGACGAACCGGTATACCAGAGCGGACACCTTTATCTTGATGGTGAGATAGATGATATCGAAGCAGAAAGAGGTTATCCGATGGAGGAGCTTTACGAGGGGGATCTCCTTGAGATACTAGAAGAGAAAAAAGGTATAGTAGCAGACTCTGCTGTTTGGGATGGGGATTTCTGTTCTATTGACTACAGGGTAAAAATTGCATAGGAGGAATTTGGAAAGATGAGAACAAAATACGAGGATGCATATGGCGAGATCGTGAGCGTGAAAGGGATTGAATGCGAATTCTTTGACATCAGAATAGACAGGAGTAGCATTCCTGAAGGAAAGTTTTTTTATGAGGTCCGTCATGCTGACGAGGACTGGGGGTTTCCGTGTCAGGTGAAAGAAGGAATTCTTGTGAATTTTTACGGAACGCTGGTTTCTGATGTGGAACTTCCACTCGATGAAAGAGGAAGCCTTGAGCTTGAAGAAGATGATTTCGAATATTTATATGTTTAGGTGGTGAGCGATTATTTATGGCAGGCAGAACAAAAAAAGAGGCAGGCGGTTCGCATATGTGCGAGATTTTCTTTTGCGATAAAAGAAGAGAACGACATTGCTGCTTTTATTGTGAGAGAAAAGATATCTGTAAAAATCCGTGTTTGAATAATCCGGAAGTTTGTAAAAAGCATTTTATCCAGGGAGGAGAAGAAAAGAGATGAAGAATATTATTGATTTTATCAAAAGCGAGATGTCAGCAAGAGGAATGTCTTACGAGCAGTTGGCCGTATACGCTGGAATGAGCAGGCAGAACTTATGGGACAAGATGAATAAGAGGGTCCAGCCTAATTTCGGGAATGTGAGGAAAATTCTTTCCGGGTTGGATTATGAAATCAGCATCGAGAAGAGCTGTTCAGAGCCGGATGCGGCTGCGTGGGATGAGTTTATTGATATCGCAGAGCAGGAGCAGGTAAGCTATGCATGCATCGAGAAACTTGTTTCAGCAATAGGGTATGGTCTTAAAATTGAAACTCATAAAAATGAGGAAAATGTTAAAAAGGGTATTGACAACTAACCTATGCGTGTTAAAGTATAATTACAAACTCAATAAAATGAGTTTGAAGAAAGGCAGGTGAGAAAATGGAGGAACATGGAATGACAGCAAAAGAAGTATGCAGGCTTATTGATTGGATGATCGAACATGGACACACTGAAAAGGAAGCAATCGAACTGGTGAATTTCATTTCTGAATACAAACCGGTGAATGATGGGAAACAGAAAGGAACAAAAGAATAAGGCTCCGGAGCCTACCTGAGAAATAGAACCGGAACCTTAGCACAAAGACCGGGGCGGGATACACCTGCCACCGCCTCGGTTTTTATGTTACCACAGGGGCAGGGAAAAGACAAGCAGTATATGAAACTGGAGGGAAAAGAAAATGCGTAAATATGAATTGAGCATCAGCGCAGATTATGTTCCATCATGGGGGATTGTGGAAGCTGTCAGAGAGTTTTTCCAGAATGCGATTGATGAGGAAACAAGAGACAGCAGCAATAAGATGATGCTTTCCTATGATGAGGAAAAGGAAGTGCTGACAATAGGGAATAAGAATAGCGAGCTTGACATCAAATCCCTGTTGTTTGGGAATACAACAAAGAACGATGATTCCGAAATGATCGGAAATCACGGAGAAGGTTATAAAATTGCTACTGTGGTGCTTCTCAGAAATGAAAAGACAGTTACGTTTTATAATTATTGCCGCCGTGAGGTGTGGAGACCAAGACTTGTGAAGTCAAGGAAGTACGAAGGAATGCTTGTTCCTACATTCTTTGTTGAAACATCTGCCATATGGGAAAAAGTACCTGAGCACAGCCTCATGATTGAGATCGGAGGTATTACGGCAGAAGAATATGAAAAGATAAAGGAAGCAAATCTCCATATGCAGGTGTACCGGAAAATTGAAACTATATACGGAGATATCCTTGAAGATGAGAAATACAAAGGGAAGGTTTTTGTCGGAGGATTATTCATTTGCGAAGAACCCGGACTGGATATCGGAGTTGATTTCAAGCCATTGTATGTAAGGCTTGAGCGTGACAGAAGCATGGTGAATTCATTCGACATCAAGTGGTATTCTTCCAGAATGGTGGAGGATGCCAGGGATGCTGAATTGATGAAGAAATCTCTCAATTCATACAGCGGAACGTATATCATGCAGGAGCGTGTTCCGATGGATTTGAGGAATGAAATTGCGGAAGATTTCATCAATGAATTTGGTGCGAAGGCTGTTCCTGTATCAAGTCAGGAAGATATGGAGGGGATGAAAAAAAGAGGTTACAAACCTGTGATTGTTTCAGAGTCGAAGAAAAAGGTGATTTTATCATCTGAATATTTCGCAGATGTGGAAGAGGAGAACAAGCGAATAAGGGAAATGCAAAAGCCTTTATACGAAAGATTATGCAATTTTATTGAGAGGATTGAGGAAAAACTTACATCTGATGAGGTTGCAGAATTATATGGTTTTCTTGATGAGATCGAAGAAAAGGAGGAATAAAAGTGGAAAGAGTTTACTATCAGATCAATGAAGAAAGTGCAGAACAGGCGCACAAAATGATGTCGTTCCGGGAATACGTTCCCGGATCACTGACATCAGAGTACAAGGGATATGTTGACAGAGCATACGACATTGCAGATGAGGTTGCGGAAAAAAGACCGGAATATGCAGAAAAAGCATATGGGATAGCAGGGAGATATTCAAAAAGGATGGCTGAAAATCTTAATGCCAAAAGCCGTATAGGTTGTATGTGCCCTTCCGTAATGATAAGCGGTGCAGGAAATTTCCCTGTGAGAAAAAAAGAAAAGCAGAATGCTGCCAGTGATAAGAATTTCAAAGAATTTCAGGAAATCCAGAAGATGCTTGAAAAGATAAAAGGAATCATCAATGGGAAGGACATCATTTTGTGTGGTGATGCAGATGCTGTTGAGAAGCTGGAGAAAAAGCTGGAAAATCTGAAAAAGAACCAGGAGAGCATGAAAGCAGCCAATAAAGCAATTCGCATGAAGGATGAGGAGAAAGGAAACCAGAAGCTCAAGGAATTAGGATATACAGAAGAGCAGATTATTGAGCTTAGGAAACCTGATTTCTGCGGACGAATCGGATTTCCTGATTATGCTTTGAGAAACAATAATGAGAATATCCACCGCACGGAAAAACGATTACAGACGCTGAAAGCGGCTAAGGCGCAGGAAAATACAGAGTGTGATAATAAGTTTTGCAAAGTAGTTGAGAACACAGAAATCATGCGTCTACAGCTTTTGTTTAATGAAAAGCCTGATGCAGATACCAGAGAAATTCTTAAAAAGAATGGGTTCAGATGGTCTCCGAAAAATGGATGCTGGCAGAGACAACTTACAAATAACGCAAAGTATTCTTTACGCAGGGTAATTGAAGAATTGGAGAATAAAAATGGGAAATGTATTTGATATATGCAAAGAATTACCAAGTCAAGCTGGAACAATTGTGGATAATATGATCATTGCAAATGGGAAAATTAATTCTCCTATTTACAAAAATATTGTATGTTCAATTTCCGGAGGAGCCGATAGTGACATTGTGTTGGATATATGCACTAAGCTTGATAAAGAAATGAAAATAACATATGTATGGTTTGATACTGGCTTAGAATATGATGCAACTAAGGAACACTTAAAATATCTTGAAGAAAAATACAGAATAAAAATCTTAAAATTAAAAGCGATTAGACCTATTCCATGGACATGCAAGAATATAGGACAACCATTCATATCTAAACAGGTAAGTTTATTTGCTGGAAGGCTTCAAAAATATGGATTTCAGTGGGAGGATAAGCCGTTCCATATTCTTTATAAGGAATACCCAAAATGCAAAGCGGCACTAAGATGGTGGTGTAATGAATGGGGAGAGGGAAGTCATTTTAATATAAGCAGAAATAAATTTCTGAAAGAATTTATGATACAGCATCATCCAGAAGAAATAGGGTTGGAGATATCTGAAAGATGTTGTCATTATGCAAAGAAAGATGTTGCAAAAAGGATGATTAAAGAAATTGGATGCGACCTTAACATTACTGGAGTAAGAAAATACGAAGGTGGAGCAAGAGCAACGGCTTACAAATCATGCTTTAGTGAAAATAGTATTTGCGATGAGTATAGGCCAATTTTTTTTTACAAGGAAAATGACAAGATAATATACAACAAAGCATTTAATATTGAAAATAGCGATTGCTATAGTGTTTACGGACTTAAAAGAACAGGGTGTGCAGGGTGCCCGTTTGGAAGAGACTTTGAAATGGAATTGAAAATAATGGAGATGTATGAACCTAAACTTTTTAGAGCTGTGAACATTATATTCGAGAAAAGTTATCAATACACAAGAATGTATAAAAAATTTAGGAATGAAATGGAGGAAAGCTGATGGCAGGGAATGTTTCGAAAGGATATAAATCTACAAGAGCTGTATATAAAGCGGTGAAGAAATACGACCATGCTGAATTTGATCGGTTCTGTACAGATTTATATATGAATGGATATCAGGACGGAAAAAATTCAGTAAAGGGAATGGATATTTCTGTTGTGATGGATATTATTTCTGGTGTCGAAGGAGTAGGACCTGCACTGTTCGGAAGGATAAAAATTGCAGTAGATGAAAAAATCGAAAAGAGAGGAGAAAAAGAATGATACAGGAAATTGATATTTCAAAACTGAAAGTACACCCGAAAAATGTACGAAAAACCTACAACAATATTGATGAGCTTGCAGACAGTATTAAGGCACAGGGAATTTTGCAGAACCTTACTGTTGTTCCGGATCCCGATGAGGATGGATGCTATCTTGTGGTTATTGGAAACCGCAGGCTTACTGCGGCGAAGAAAGCCGGATTAAAAACAGCTCCGTGCTATGTGGCTGATATGGATGAAAAAGATCAGGCATCAACTATGCTTCTGGAAAATATGCAGAGAGATGACCTGACAATCTATGAGCAGGCACAGGGGTTCCAGATGGTCCTTGAGCTTGGGGAGACCGTAGAAGGGCTTTGCGAAAAAACCGGATTGAGTAAGACAACCATAAACCGCAGATTGAACATTGCGAAGCTCGACCAGAACCTGTTGTCTGAAAAGGAAAATGATGGAGAATTCCAGTTGCAGCTCAAAGATCTATATGAGTTGGAAAAAGTAAAAGACATAGAAAAGAGAAACGAAATTCTGTCAAAAGCCACAGATTCAAACGATTTGGCATGGAGAGCCAGAAATGCTGTTCTTGAAGCCAAAAGAGAGGACGCAAAAAAGAAGATCATCAAAATGGCTGAAAAAGCAGGGATTGAAAAAGCTCCAGACCAGGCATCCAGTGAGATTTATACAGGAAAGTGGGAGACAGTAAAAACATACAGTTTGGACGAAGATATACCTGAGAAAATCGAAGTCGAATGTGGGGAAAAAGACAAGATATATTATCTCGCATATTACAGAGAGGTAAAAATCATCAGAAAAACAAAGAAGGTAAAGAAAGAGAAAACTCCGGAAGAGTTAAAAAGGGATGAGAAGGACAGCAGAAAGAAAAAAATCAAGGCTATTGCAAAAAACATGGCTGCATCCAGAAGAGATTTTATCCTGAATATGATATCCGGTAAGATCGATACTCCGAAAGATACTGATGATCTGCAGTTGAGATTATGGGATATCATGAGAAAAAGTTCCAGTTTTATTTCGAATAGTGGTTTTACCGGATTTATCGCAGGGAAAGATTCTTATAACTGCACACCAGAGGAAAAGGCGAGCGCTGAAGAAACGATAGGAAAATTATCTGTTGTTGAGCAGGAATTGATCGCATCTTGCAATGCTTTGAAAGATTCCGAATTTACTGACTGGAAGGGAAACTATAAGAAGGAAACCGGAGAAACATTCAAAGAATTGTATGAGGTATTGAAGAAATTTGGATATTCATACAATTCTGATGAAGAACAGAAGATCGTAGAAGGAACACACGAATTATATTTTTATGATGAGGAGGAGAATAATAAATGAACGTAAAAATTGTCAGTGATTTTGGGGAAAACAGCTTTTCAATGTCAAGTGAAAATGCAATGGAAATTATCAGACATGCCATGGATTTCCATACAAGATATTCAAGACTGAACGAAAAAAGCAATGAGCTTTTTGGTACAGAAGATAATGAAGGAAATAGCTGCTATGACAGCATGCCTGAAGCTGTTGTGGACGCAGGGGGACGATCTGAAAATAAAGACGAGGAAAGCATTAATAAAACAATAAATGCCTTAAAAACAGAATGTGCGGCTCATGGAAATAAGGAGAAGAAAAGCAGGAATGATGCCTTGTTTGGTCCGGATTGGAGAAAAGAGGTTCGAGGAAAAACAATAGATGAGGAACAGAGGGATTACGGAAAGTATATGGAAGGATATAAAGGCTTCTTGTACATAAAGTGTCCTCATTGTGGAAAAGTAAAAGGGTTCTGTTCAAAAGAAGAGCTCAAAGAATATCAGTGCAAAGAGTGCGGAGAAACACTGCGTCTTGAAGGTTTAAAACCAATGTTTGTTCATTGTGAATGTGGAAAAGGTTTCAAATACTATACAAATATGGATGAGGAACAATTCAAATACACCTGCATAAACTGTGGTGCCCCTGTTGATATGAAAATAAATGGAAGAAAGAATGCGTTTGTTACTTTTGGACATACCTCTGTTGCGGGGGGGGGTATTGCTAATCGTGGAATTGCAAGAGGAATAAAGACTTATGCAAGAAGGTTTTAAAAACGGCAGAACGAATTGCCGTAATTGTGGACAGCTTCTTGGGTTTGAAATAAAGGAACAGTGGAGGAAAACGAAAAAAATCATATGCCCAGTTTGCAAGAAAGTGAACTGGGTATTACTCGACACAGCAGATAACTGTTTGTTCCGTCTTGCAGAGTATGAGGAAACAGGGATGGAGTCAAAACAGGTTGCAGCACTGTTCATCCTTATGAATGAGGCGAGAAAATATCCGGAGCTTGAAAAATTTCTTGATGATTGGGAGGCGAGATTGGATGACATTAAAAGAAAAAGCAATCGTTGAAACATACACTGGTGTTTGTATGCTGACAGGTGATGACAGAGTGGAAGCATACAAATATATGGCAGAAATCATGGGGAGACCAGTATTCTCTCACGAACTTGCAGATCAGAGAGTTGTGGATGAATTAAAAGAAAGAAGCAAACATGATTTTGTGAGTATATGCTCCAAAAAAGAGGCTGATGATCGCCTCAAAGCAATGAAGCCTGTATTAAAAGAGAGGAAATCTCTATCATTCGCAGATTACGAAAACGGAACCGGAGAATGTATTCTGAATAAATATATTTATTTTGAGTGCCCTTCATGCGGAGGATTTGTAGGAGAAAAATATTCTCATATAAATAGAGTGCAGCACAAATGCGAATATTGTCCAAAGTGTGGAAAAGCTATAGATTGGAGCGAGAAAGAATGAGCGATAAAGCGTTATTTGTGATGGATATGCCAAAGAATGGGTGCAATGATTGTTCCGTATGCAAAGAATATATTTTTAAAACTATATGCTGAATAACTGGAAATCGTGTATCTGGAAATCGTGAGAGAGGTGGATTTCCAGAAGAGTGCCCTTTAAAACCAATGCCTGACAAATGGGAGGAATGCAAATATCATACTAAGCCTGGAACGCCAGTACCATTGTACAGAATTGGATGGAATGCTTGCATAGATGCAATTTCTGGCGTGAGTAATTCGAAAAATGGTGAGTGAGGTATACTGAATGATCGGATATGTGCAACTTTATTTCAAAGTGATAGGAGAAAATGATACATATTATGCCATGTTCAATGGGGATTTTGGAAAACCATTATCTTTTCTGAGACTGCTTAGCGTAAAAAGAAGTTTTAAACGTGTATATAAAAAATTTGACAAGATACGATCTGTTGAATTTTGCACAAAAGAAGAATATGAGAAAGAAAACGGATATTTTGAAATCGAAATGAAATGGGGGAATGAACAGTGAATGATATTTTAAAAATTAAAATCCGTATGCACTCAGACATTGAGATGCCGAAAATAATTGATGTAGGAGATTGGATTGATCTAAGAGCTGCAGAGGATGTATTCATTCCTATAGGGCAGTTTAAAACGATAAGTCTTGGAGTGTCTATGGAGCTTCCGGAAGGTTATGAGGCTCATATGGTACCTAGAAGTTCTACATTTAAGAATTTCGGAGTATTGATGACAAATTCATTGGGTGTAATTGATAACAGTTACTGTGGTGATAACGATATATGGAGGTTCCAAGCATATTGTGTGTTTGGTGGTCTGATGAGAAATGGAGTGAAAGGAACTTTGATAAAGAAGAATGACAGGATTTGCCAATTCAGGATTGTGAAAAAACAACCTGATGTTGAGTTTGGCAAGGTGGAAAGACTTGATAATGCAGACCGTGGTGGAATTGGTAGCACTGGGATAAGATAGGTAGGGAGAATAGAAAATGAATAAAGTTTTACTGATGGGAAGAGTAACCAGAGACATTGAGGTCCGGTATTCATCTGGAGAAAATCAGATGGCAGTTGCCAGATATTCCCTTGCAGTTCCAAGAAGGTTCAAAAGGGATGGGGAAGCAGATGCAGACTTTATTAACTGCGTTGCATTTGGAAAGCAGGCAGAGTTTGCAGAAAAGTATTTTCATAAAGGGATTAAGATTATGATTTCTGGAAGGATACAGACAGGAAGCTACACGAACCGTGATGGCCAGAAAGTATATACAACAGATGTTGTTATAGAGGAACAGGAATTCGCAGAGAGCAAGAATGCTGATAGCAGTTCAGGATCCGGTTCTGGAAATAATTATGGAGGAGGAAGCTCCGGACAGAATTATGGAGGAAATACGCAGGGAAGACAGCAACAAAACAATGGATACCAGCAGGGAAGTTTCAATACAGATAAAGATGGTTTCATGCATATTGATGATGGGATAGACGAAGAACTCCCATTCCATTAATTTGGTGAAATATATTATTGAAACATAGAAATAATGATGATAATATAGTATATTATCAGAGTTTGGGCGGTTCGAAACGAACGAGCCGCCTTATATTATGTTACAAATGTAAGAAAATGATGGTAACCCATTAACATGAGGGATGCGATGATCATTTTGTAAACCATATTCTTACAAAAGTGTGATAACGGGTAAATAAAATGAAAGCCTCAGAGTTTAGCGGCTCTGGGGCTTTCGCCTGTTATTGCATATGAAATTGATCTAATATGTATTTTCTACCCAATCCAGGAACTTCTCTCCTGGATTTTTTCCATAATTCTGGTTTTTTCGTCACCTTCCGCCGGGGTTGGCTGATAATTGTTATAGTCATAGGCGGAGGAAATTGAGCAGGGTATGATGTTCGTTACATTGTCTGCTTTTACACCATCATTTGTGATGGTAAAGGTCTGCTGGAAGATTATACTGTCCATATCACTTGGGTAGCTGTTTCCGCCGAAGCAGAAGTTTCCAAGGCTGTATACAATATTTTTACCCTTATATTCTTCAATTCCCTGAAGCACATGAGGATGATGTCCGCACACCAGATCTGCACCCAGGTCAATGGCCAGGTGGCCAAGAGTGGTCTGGTTGGAATCCGGGACTGTTTCCTTTTCATTTCCCCAGTGGAAAATCACAATGATCAGCTCTGCGCCATCCTCTTTTACCTTGGCGATATTGTCCTTCAGCTGCTGTTCCCGCTCCAGATGATCGTACAGCTCATAAATTCCCACAAGCCCTACTTTTACGCCTTTTACGTCCATTACGGCAGTTTCATCATAGCCGAAATGAACGATTCCTTCAGCGTCCAGGGCATCCATGGTATCCTGGAAGCTCTGTTCACCGTAATCATGACTGTGATTGTTTGCCGTGTTTACAGCCTCTACAGAGCTGCAGGAGTAAATACCTGCAAAAGAAGCGGGGGCTTTAAATGCAAAGGTTTTGTCCTCCCGATCATAGCTGTCTGTGAAGGTTCCCTCGTTGTTGGCAATGGTCAGGTCATCTGCCTCAAAAATACTCTTTACATTCTGGAAAAAGTATTCTTTTCCGTAGCTTTCAAAATAAGCATTTAGGCTGGTGTCGTAATCGAAATTTTCATCTGTGCCAAGGGTACAGTCGCCAACCACACTGACGGTGAGTGTGACAGGAGCAGAGTGGTTCAATTTGGCATTGTCAGTTTCGGAATCAGAAGCTGTATCAGAGCTGTCCTTTGTGGAAGTGTCGCTTTGGTCATCGCTGTCAGCGGATGCAGTGTTGGCGCTTTCGCTGTCTGAAACATTGGATTTCGCTGTCTGGGAATCCGAATCGGCAGTGGTTTTTACATCAGAAGAGCTGGCTGTCCTGGCTTTTCCTCCGGAGCATCCCCGTATGATTAGGATAACTACCACCAGAAGCAGAATACTGCCTGCTGCCACACAGACCTGCCGGATCTTTTTCTGGCGCTGCCGGTAATATCTGGATTTTTTGTATAGATTCTTTTTCTTTTGCATAGGTCATATTTTATCTGAAGAATTTATCGTAATATCCCATTACGAAGATCAACAGAACGATAAGGGGCAGTACATAGGTAAGGTATGGACGTGCCCATTTCGGGAATTTGATGCCGTTTCCAAGATCCGCTTCTTTGATGAAGTTGTCCCATCCCCATCCATAGCGGGTTACGCAGAACAGCAGGTAAACAAGGCTTCCCAGTGGAAGCAGGTTGTTGGAGATGATGAAGTCCTCCAGATCCTGGATGGTGCTTCCGGCGCCAAGTGGCTGAATGCCGCTCCAAACGTTGAATCCAAGTACACATGGCATGGACAGGATAAAGATGGCAATTCCGTTTACCAGAACCGCTTTCTTGCGGCTCCATCCCCACAGGTCCATTGCAAAGCTGATGATGTTCTCGAACACGGCAATGATGGTGGAGAGAGCTGCGAATGTCATGAAAATAAAGAACAGCGCGCCCCAGAAACGTCCGCCCATCATCTGGTTGAACATATTTGGCAGTGTGACGAATACAAGGCCAACACCCTGTGTCGGGCTTACATTGTAAGCAAAGCAGGCCGGGAAAATGATCAGTCCTGCCATAAGAGCTACGAAGGTATCCAGAATACCGATCTGGATGGATTCACCCATAAGACTGCGGTCTTTGTCAATATAGCTTCCGAAAATGGCCATCGCACCGATGCCAAGGCTTAAGGTAAAGAAGGCCTGTCCCATAGCGGCATAAATACCGGAGAGCAGTCCGTTCTCTTTCAGACGACTGAAGTCTGGGAGAAGATAAAACTTAATTCCCTCGATCGCGCCTGGAAGTGTACAGCTCTTCACACAGAGAACTACCATGATGGTAAGAAGACAAACCATCATAACCTTGGTGATTCGCTCAACACCTTTCTGCAGTCCCATGCAGCAGGTCCCAAAACTAAATGCGGTTACGACCACCATCCAGAAGGTCATTTCTCCGGGGTTGGAGAGCAGGGTGTTAAATACATTTCCAACTCCTTCTGTGTCAAGTCCGGTGAAGGTGCCGCTTGCCATTTTAAAGAAGTAAGCCAGCATCCAGCCGCCTACAGTGGTGTAAAACATCATCAGCATGTAGTTGCCAAGCATGGCACCGTAGCTGTAGAGATGCCATTTGGTACCCTTGGGCTCCAGAAGATGGAAGCTTCTTGCTGCGGACTTGCGGCTGGCACGTCCAACTGCGAACTCCATAACCATAATAGGCAGTCCCAGAATAACCAGGAACAGAAGATAGATCAGCACAAAAGCAGCACCGCCGTACTGACCTGTGATGTAAGGGAAGCGCCATACGTTACCAATTCCAATGGCGCAGCCGGCCGAGATCAGAATAAATCCAAGCCGGGATGAAAACTTTTCACGTTCTTTCATATAGATTTCCTTCCTCTTTTTATAGGTATGAATTCTGTAAAAAATGGGACAAAAGTTCTTTTTACAGAAGAGTTCACATCTTAATAGTATAAGAAGAAAACAAGGGTTCGTCAATAAATATCTTGAAAAAGAAGGGGGAAATGGTACAATAAAGTTGTTGCTCGCGGGTAATATTCCGCGAAGAATGCTGTTATAAAATAGTGAACAGTACATAATAGAGTCGTTAATCTACGAAAGGGAAAAGATATGCTATATATAGGAAATCACACTTCATCATCCAAGGGCTATGCAGCCATGGGCCGTCAGACCGTGAAAAATGGCGGCAACACATTTGCTTTTTTTACCCGGAATCCAAGAGGAGGAAACGCCAAGGCCATTGATCCGGCAGATGTGGCAAAGTTCTTGGAGATTGCCAGGGAACATGAATTTGGAAAAATAGTGGCCCATGCGCCCTACACTCTAAACGCCTGCGCAGCCAAGGAAAATCTCCGGGATTTTGCCAGAGAAACCTTTGCAGACGATTTGAAGCGTATGGAGGCAACACCTGGCAATTACTACAATTTCCATCCAGGCAGCCATGTAGGACAGGGAATAGAAGCTGGGATCCAGAAGATCGCAGAAGTTCTAAACGCCGTCCTCACCGAAGACCAGACCACCACAGTTCTTCTGGAAACTATGTCTGGAAAAGGTTCGGAAGTGGGAAGCCATTTCGAGGAGCTTCGCGCCATCATGGACCTTGTAGAAAAACGTGATAAACTTGGAGTGTGCCTGGATACCTGCCATGTATGGGATGGTGGCTACGATATTGTAAATGATCTGGACGGCGTCCTAACTGAATTCGACCGCATTATCGGTCTCGACCACCTAAAAGCCATCCACCTGAACGACAGTCTCAACGCCCTCGGCAGCCACAAAGACCGCCACGCCAAAATCGGCGAAGGCCAGATCGGTCTCGACGCCCTGGTCCGCGTCATCCGCCACCCCGCCCTCGACGGCAAACCCTTCATCCTGGAAACACCCAACGATGACGAAGGCTGGGCAAGAGAAATCGCACTTCTTAGGGAAAGATATTCAGAATAAATAGTATTATTTAGCAAACTGAAAATATTTTATTTCAAGTTGTCAGTAACCAGCGATTTTGCAATGTATATTCATGTAGCCGTGCATTTCAGGAGCGGTTTTAGTGGAGGTGAGATCCGATGGTTACGAAGACTTAGGCAAGAGGGCTCTCCCGAGCGCCTTAGCCGTAGTTACCAGCTAGCTCACCGGAACGTTGCGACGCACGGCGGTGAATATACATTGTAAAATTGCGTCCGGGGAAGGCACTTATGAAAGAACCTCGTTCTTCAGCTCATCCCCATTGATATAAGCCTGCGCATTCTCCATAGTTGTTTCTGCAATGTTGGTGAGCGCCTCTTCTGTAAAGAATCCCTGATGGGAAGTCATAGTAACATTCGGGAAGGAGAGAAGTCTCTGAATCAGGGAAGTCTGCATAATGCTCTCGGACAGATCCTCGAATACATAATCAGATTCCTCCTCATAAACATCCAGTCCAACCGCAAAGAACTTGTGATCACGAATACCAGAAATCAGATCCTCTGTCTTGATCAGTCCACCACGGGAAGTATTCACAAGAATAACCCCATCCTTCATCTTTGCAATGGTCTTCTCATTAATAATATGTTTGGTCTCATCTGTAAGCGGGCAATGCAGGCTAATCAGATCACTGGTTGCCAGCAGCTCGTCCAGGGAAACATACTCCAGGAAATCAAGGTTCTTATTTGGGAAAAGATCATAAGCAATAACCCGCATTCCAAATCCCTTGCAGATCCTTGCCATAGCCTGACCAATCTTACCAGTACCAATAATACCAGCTGTCTTCTTATAAAGGTTCACACCCATAAGACCGCTTAAGGTAAAGTTGTTCTCACGGCATTTGATGTAAGCCTTGTGCGTATGGCGGTTAGCGGTAAGCGCCAGCGCCATTGCATGCTCTGCAACCGCCTCCGGAGAATAACCCGGTACACGCAGCACTTTCATGCCATACTTGTGCGCGGTCTTAAGATCCACATTGTTGTAACCAGCGCAGCGCATCAGAATCAGCTTCACGCCCTGCTGATGTAATTCTTCGATAACAGGAGCTCCAAGGTCTGCATTTACAAAAGCACAGATGGCTTCATAACCCTTGGCAAGGGAAGCGGTTTCTTCATGGATGTTCGCTTCGATAAATTTAATTTTAATATCTGGAAATTCAGGTAAAAGTTTCTCAAAAAACTGCTCGTCATAATTTTTGGTTCCGTAAAATAAAATTTTCATTATTTCTGGCTCCTTTCTTGCGTCAGCTTCTCTTTTGTCTGAGCTGATCGCGTTCGCTTTATTTGTCTTTTAGTGTTCCTCAACTTACAGTGGGATTATACGTTATTTTTTTGAAGAAAAAAAGAGGAAAACGAGAAGTTTTTTAACTTCGTCGATTGTGTTAAAAAAATATCAATACAGAAACGGGATTGAAACGAATTTAAAAATTGCACAGAAATTAATACATGACAAAATGTGCAATGTGTACATTTTGAAAACAAATATAAGGTAATAATCTAGCATAATATAACAGTTACATAAAACTAACATTGATTATTATTTAACGGAAAACAAGCAAAATAGACATCAAAAAAGGCAAAAAAACAGGAACTTAAACGGGAAATATCCCCATTTAAGTCCCTGAAAAGCATTTCTGAAATTCATCAGCGCCACCTTTGGGCACTGTTTGGATGATTTCATTTATGGAAACTTGCAGATATAAATACCTTTTGCTTCCATTCGGTAATAATGTTCAAATTATTCGCCTAACCGGTACAAATCTTCATAAAATTCCGGATAAGAAATCTTCACACAGTCTCCACCTTTAATAGAAAGCGGTCCATCGCAGAGCAGTCCTGCAACAGCAAAAGACATAGCTACACGATGATCCAGATGAGAGTCAATCTCTGCCCCATGCAGTGGTCTGCCTCCGTGAATGATCATTCCGTCATCAGTTGGAGTGATGTCCACGCCCATACGGGAGAGATTCTCTGCCATAACCAGAATTCGGTCGGATTCTTTTACCTTAAGTTCTTTTGCATCCTTGATCACAGTGGTTCCTTCGGCAAAAGCTGCCATAACTGCAATCATAGGAATCTCATCAATAAGCGTCGGGATAATTTCGCCGCCAACAGTTGTGCCATGAAGAGAACTGGTGCGTACAAGAAGATCTGCGGTAGGCTCTCCGTCCATATTTACGTTCAGCATGGTAATGTCAGCACCCATATCTTTGCATACGCGAAGCAGTCCGTCTCTGGTAGGATTGATTCCCACATTTTTCAGAAGAATCTCGCTTCCGGGAACAAGAAGTCCTGCGGCAATGAAATAGGCAGCAGAAGAAATATCTCCAGGAACAGTGATCTCTCTTGCAAAAAGAGATGGCTCCGGAGCAATAGAAGCAGTGGTGCCCTCAGAAGTTACTTTGGCGCCAAAATAGTTCAGCATGATCTCCGTGTGATTTCTGGAAAGAACCGGCTCGGTAACGCTGGTGATCCCGTCGGAATACATTCCGGCCAGAAGCACACAGGACTTCACCTGTGCAGAAGCAACCGGTGAATCATAGTGAATGGCCTTTAAAGGATGGCCTGTAATCCGGAGGGGAACACAGTTGTTTCCCTTTATGCTTGTAATATCAGCTCCCATGGAAAGAAGAGGCGTCATGATCCTCTTCATAGGACGGCTCTGAATAGAATCGTCACCGGTAAGCTCTGATACAAAATCCTGTCCGGCCAGAATACCGGAGATCAGGCGGGTGGTTGTGCCGCTGTTTCCCACATCCAGAATATCTGTAGGAGCAGAAAGTCCATGAAGTCCTTTTCCGTGGACCAGAATTTCTCCCTGATTATTTTCAATATCAATTCCCATTTTGCGGAAACAGGAGATGGTGGAAAGGCAGTCTGCGCCTTCCAGAAAATGGGTGATCTTTGTGGACCCCTTGGCAAGGGAACCGAACATGACAGCGCGGTGGGAGATGGATTTGTCTCCCGGTACGGTAAGCTCTCCGTGAAGATTGGTAAGTTTTTTAATTTCCATAATAATCGTTCCTGTAAATTTTTATTATAATGTTAATGTCTAAATAATAAAATATTAATACTTAGAATTTTTGTTGCTTTTTTATTAGATTTAAATGGCCATCGGGAAAATTGTTTTGGATGCTTTAAGGATGAGCGAAATCTAAGTATGGAGGTTGAAAAATCACGCCATATATGATTTACCCATGTTGCTGCAAACGAATATTATCGCTCGTATACAATGTAATTCCTCTTTTTGAGCAGCGCCAGACCTCTTTCCATGGCATCCTGTTCATAGAATTCTACCTTCAGGACACCTTGCTCAAATTCCCGGTTGTGAATGATCCCGATATTCTTAATACTGATCTTATCCATAGCAAGAATGGTGGCGATGGTAGCAATTCCGCCGGCTTCATCCGCAATATCCAGATACAGCACATAAGCCTTGCGGATCGGTCCGTTGTCTACTACGTCAATGGAATCACGGTAATCCCTGGAGCTTGCAAACATCTGATAAATGGCATCTGCCTCCTTGCCGTCTGTGGCACAATTGTCTACGGAACAGCGGATCTGGATCAGCATGCGGATATAATCGTCCAGTACATTGGAAATGTTCTCATGATTTTCCATGCAGATCTGCTGCCACATAACAGGAGAAGAGGAGGCAATCCTTGTAATATCGCGGAAACCGCCTGCTGCGATAGTTTTCATATATTCTGCATCATTGTCCAGTGTTTTTACCAGATTGACAAGGGCAGAGGCAATGATGTGAGGCAGATGGCTGACACCTGCAGTGATGAAATCATGTTCTTCCGCTGTGAGCACCATAGGAATGGCGCCAAGGGAACTGATCAGCTCTGTAAAATCTCCTATATGATCCAGTCCAACGTTTCCTCCTGGTGTAAGAATATAGTAGGCATTTTCCAGAATACGCTCATTGGAATGGGCAAAACCAGTTTTCTCAGAACCAGCCATAGGATGACCGCCGATGAAACAGTCTGTCATCTCCAGCTCTTCTACCTTCTGATGGATGATTCCCTTTACACTTCCTACGTCTGTGATAATGCAGCCGGGCTGACGGATCTCCTTCAGGTAGGCCAGGCACTTCAGGTTGATCTCCACTGGTGCACACAAAAATACATAATCACAGGATCCAAAACGGGGATCCTTCATTTCCTCACAGACTCCATCTATAATGCCGCTGCTGATGGCGGTGGCAAGTGCTTCCTTGCTGCGGTTATAGGCCAGAATGTGGTAATCCGGATGGTACTTCCGGATGGCCTTGGCGATAGAGCCGCCGATCAGACCGAGACCGATAAAACCGATTGTCTTCATAATATATTCTCGTTTCCTTTCATTCGTTAAAGTGCAAAACTACCTTATGACATTGTACGAGATTCTGCGCAAATTGTCAATTCCTACAGAAATGACAAAATAATCTAAACTTTTTTGAAAAAAGACCGTCAAAATTCCAGAAAATACTTGAAATTCTTCTGAATATTTAGTAAAATATGAACATATCAGACAAACAGGGAGGTATTACATATGGACGTTTTTAGAACTGACCGAATCAGAAATGTAGTGCTGTTAGGACACGGCGGTGCTGGAAAGACAACTCTGGCAGAAGCAATGGCATATCTTGCCGGCTTGACCAACCGTTTAGGACGTGTAGAAGATGGCAACACAGTTAGTGATTATGATAAAGAAGAAATCAAACGACATTTCTCTATCACCACATCTCTGATTCCGGTCCCGTGGCAGAAGAACAAGGTAAACATTCTGGACACTCCCGGATATTTTGACTTCGTAGGAGAGGTTGAGGAAGCTGTCAGCGCTGCAGACGCAGCAATCATCGTAGTATCAGGTAAGGCCGGTGTACAGGTTGGTACACAGAAGGCATGGAATCTTTGCGAGAAGTATAAACTTCCCCGTATGATCTTCGTTACCGATATGGACGTGGACGATGTAAGTTACCGTAAGGTAGTAGATCAGCTTACTGAGCTTTATGGCAAGAAGATTGCCCCGCTGCATTTCCCGATTCGTGAGGACGGCAAGTTCGTGGGATATGTAAACGTTGTAAAGCAGGCCGGAAGAAAATATATCGACAAGGGACAGAAGGAAGAGTGTGAGATTCCTGCTTACCTGGATGAGTACCTTGAGAAATATCATGATATCCTGATGGAATCTGTAGCAGAGACCAGCGAGGAATTCATGGATCGTTACTTTGAGGGAGACGAGTTCTCCGTAACAGAGGTTTCCGCAGCACTTGCAACTAACGTACAGGATGCAAGCATTGTTCCGGTATGCATGGGATCCCCGATCAATCTTCGTGGTGTATCCAACCTTCTGGACGACATCTGCGGATATTTCCCAAGCCCGGACAAACGTTCCTGCAACGGTATTTCCCAGAAGACCAATGAAATTTTTGAAGCAAATTATGACTTCGCCAAAGCGAAATCTGCATATGTATGGAAATCCATCGTGGATCCATTCCTTGGCAAGTATTCCCTGATCAAGGTTTGCTCCGGTGTTATCAAATCTGATGATACCCTTCTCAATGTGGAGAAAGGTACAGAAGAGCGTCTGAACAAATTATATGTTCTCCAGGGCTCCAAGCCAATCGAGGTTCCAGAGCTTCATGCAGGTGATATCGGTGCGATCGCCAAGCTGGTAAGCGTTCAGACTGGCGACAGCCTTGCAACCAAGGCCAATCCGGTTCTTTATCCGAAGGCAATCCTTTCCACACCTTATACTTATAAGAGATTTAAGGCTGTGAATAAAGGGGATGAAGATAAGATCTCCCAGGCTCTTGCAAAGATCGCAAGCGAAGATAAGACCATCCGCGTAGAGAACGATGGCGCGAACCGCCAGAGTCTGATCTATGGTATGGGCGACCAGCATCTTGACGTTGTTGTCAGCATGCTGAAAGATCGTTATAAAGTAGATGTAGAGCTTTCCAAGCCGAAGGTTCCGTTCCGTGAGACGATCCGCAAGAACTCCGACGTAGAAGGCAAGCATAAGAAACAGTCCGGTGGACATGGACAGTATGGACATGTTAAGATGCGCTTCGAGCCATCTGGTGATATGGAGACTCCATATGTATTTGAGCAGGTTGTTGTTGGTGGCGCAGTTCCGAAGAACTACTTCCCGGCAGTTGAGAAAGGACTTCAGGAATGTGTTCAGAAGGGACCTCTTGCAGCATATCCGGTAGTTGGCGTGAAGGCGACTCTCTATGATGGATCCTATCATCCGGTAGATTCATCTGAGATGGCATTTAAGATGGCTACCATCCTTGCATTCAAGAAGGGCTTCATGGACGCTTCCCCTGTACTGTTAGAGCCGATCGTTTCCATGAAGGTAACAGTTCCGGATAAATACACCGGTGACGCTATGGGTGATCTGAATAAGCGCCGTGGCCGTGTTCTTGGAATGAACCCGGATCATAACGGAAATACCATTATCGAAGCGGATGTTCCGCTCCTTGAAATCTATGGATATTCCACAGATCTTCGTTCCATGACTGGTGGAAGCGGTGACTTCTCCTATGAGTTTGCACGCTATGAGCAGGCTCCTGGAGATATCCAGCAGAAAGAGATTGAAGCACGGGCAAGCAAGGTTGACGCTACTGATGAATAAGTAGTATAATTGAAGCGGAGATTTCCAGATGTTGGGATTCTCCGCTTTTTAGAATTTACGCGATAGCGGGCCAAAGCCCATGCCTGCATGAGACTATGGCGGCTGCCGCGATAATAGGGAAAGAGGAGGAGAAATATGAACAGAAAAAGCATCAAGAAAATCATGCTGTTTTTACTGGTCTTCATGCTTGTATTTCCAGTTTATTCAGTTGGAAACGCACAGACCGTTCAGGCAGCATCCTTAAAGGCACCCAAGCTTGTAAGCGCAGTGCGTGTGAACAAGACTGTGAAGTTCACCTGGAAGAAGAGCGCTAGAGCATCCGGCTATTACGTTTATCGTAAAGTGGGAAGCAGTTCCTGGAAGAAGCTTGCCACCGTTCGCGGCGGTTCGAAAACATCCTATGTGGATAAGAAGGTAGTGAGTGGTAAAACTTACTACTATACTGTAAAAGCTTATAAGGGCAGAAAAACCAGCTCCTATAACAAAACTGGAAAGAAAATTGTCTACAAAGTTCCGGCTGCGAAGCCAGCTGCTGCGAAAGCAACCATTGAGAACACAACTTCCGCCTATACCATTGAGGCTGATGTAAATCTTTCCGGATCCGGTACTGGCTATCATGCGAAATTAGTGGCCGTTACCCCCACATCTGCCATTAGCTTCGGCATTCAGTACGACCAGTATGCAAGAGCCCCGTACACAGGCAAGACTATGTTTATGGTCGAGAACGTACGCAGCAACAATCCTGGAGGACAGGATTACTACTGGGTAAAACAGGGCGCGACCAAGAAAACTTATCATCTGATGCTGGCCGTTGAGAAGAACGGAACCTGCAAGTGCTATATTGATGGTAAACTGGTAAAGACTGTGAAGAACAAAAATCTTGCAAACCGGACCCTTTATCTTCGTGTAGAGGGATCTGCCAGAAAGAAAGGGGATTCTGTGAATGCAGTTTTCAGCAATATCAAGCTGAAAGCCAAGACCTATTCCCCAGATACTGTATGGGGAACTTACGCATTTATTACCAATAAAGGAATGAAAGCTGACGTTTCCAGTTTCTCTGCTTTAGGCAAGATTGCAATTAAGGGTACCATCAAGGGTATTTCCAGCAGCCAGGATTGGGACAGCGCTTACGACAAGGTATCTGGAATTATTCAGTTCACCTGATCGGAATAGTCCGAAGACTGGTTATAGAACCATTTGAGAAAACGAATAAGAAAATAAAGAACAGCATTTCGGCAGAAGAGAGAAATTTCACTGCTGAAATGCTGTTTTTGTTTCCTTTACAGAATCTTTGTGGTCCACTTACTGCAGTCCCATACCTGTGAAACCACATCCTGGTAAAACTCCGGTTCATGGCAGATAAGAAGCACGCTTCCCCGGTATTCTTTCAACGCTTCCTTTAGTGCCTCCTTGGCGTCCACATCCAGATGATTGGTAGGCTCGTCCAGAAGAAGGACATTTGTCTCTTTATTCACCAGCTTGCAGAGGCGGACCTTGGCCTGCTCACCGCCGCTGAGCACACGGACCTGGCTTTCAATATGCTTGGTGGTAAGTCCGCATTTGGCAAGGGCGGAGCGGACCTCATACTGGGTGTAAGAGGGAAATTCTGCCCAGATCTCATCAATACAGGTGGTCTTATTATCCCCTTTTACTTCCTGCTCGAAATATCCAATCTGCAGGTTGTCCCCCAATTCCCTTGTTCCTTTTAGTGCAGGAATCAGCCCAAGAATACTTTTCAGCAAAGTGGTTTTTCCAATTCCGTTGGCGCCTACAAGGGCAATCTTCTGGCCTCTTTCCATGGAAAGGGTGAGCGGACGGGAAAGGGGCTCGTCGTATCCGATCACAAGGTCTTTTGTCTCGAAAATATATTTGCCGGGGGTGCGTCCCTGTTTAAAATGAAATTCCGGCTTTGGCTTCTCGGCAGCCAGTTCGATCACATCCATTTTGTCCAGCTTTTTCTGGCGGGACATAGCCATGTTACGGGTAGAAACACGGGCTTTGTTTCGGGCAACGAAATCCTTCAACTCACTGATTTCCTGCTGCTGGCGCCGGTAAGCAGCTTCCAGCTGGGCCTTTTTCACTTCGTAAACCTCCTGGAAATGGTCATAATCCCCTACATAGCGGTTCAGCTCCTGATTTTCCATGTGGTAAACAATGTTGATCACATCATTAAGGAAAGGAATATCGTGGGAAATAAGGATAAAAGCATTTTCATAATCCTGGAGATAACGCTTCAGCCATGCAATATGCTCTTCGTCCAGATAGTTGGTAGGCTCGTCCAGAAGGAGAATGTCAGGCTTCTCAAGAAGCAGCTTGGCAAGGAGTACCTTGGTTCTCTGTCCGCCGCTAAGGTCTGTAACATCACGGTCCAGTCCCAAATCCAGAAGACCAAGAGCCCGGGCAACTTCCTCCACCTTGGAATCAATGACATAGAAGTCATGCATGGTCAGGGTATCCTGGATGGTTCCCAGTTCTTCCATAAGCGTTTCCATCTCTTCCGGGGAAGCTTCGCCCAGGGAATCGCAGATGGTATTCATTCTTTCCTCCTGCTCAAAGAGCCAGGAAAAAGCAGATTTCAGTATGTCACGGATGGTCATGCCAGGAGCAAGGATGGAATGCTGGTCCAGGTAGCCTACGCGCACATTTTTGGCCCACTGGATTTTGCCTTCATCTGGCATTAATTTGTCGGTTACAATGTTGAAGAAGGTGGATTTTCCCTCTCCGTTGGCGCCTACCAGGCCGATGTGTTCTCCCTTCAGAAGACGGAAAGACACGTCCTGGAAAATGGCTCTGTCACCAAAGCCATGGGTAAGGTGTTCAACGTTCAAAATACTCATAGGTAACTCCTGTTCTTAAAATAATGTGTATTGGCTGTGATTCTGCACAACAGTCTTTCTGTAAATTTTCGGAATCACTGAAAAGGTAAAATGCCGTTATCAGGACAACTGCTTAATCCCTGTAATATCCGGGGATGCCATGAGAGAATAGTTGGTATAATAAACTACAAATCCAGGCTTTGCCCCTGCCGGCTTTTTTACATTTTTTTTCTGAAGATAATCAATTTCTACCTTGGGAGCAGTGCGGCCTTTGGAATAAAAGGCTGCCAGATTGCCAGCTTCCTCAAAGGTGCGGTCCGGAAGGGTGCCGTCCTTTGTCTTTACAACTACGTGGGAGCCAGGCATCTTTTTGGCATGGAACCACCAGTCGTTGCCAGTGGCAAATTTAAAGGTTAGCTCATCATTCTGGTAGTTGTTTTTTCCCACATAAATATCATAGCCATCACTGGAAACATAATGGAAGGGCTTGGATTTCACCTGCATCTTGGCACCCTTTTTGCTGCCATAGTGCCGTTTCACATAGCCATATTCCATCAGCTCTTCCTTGATCTGGGAAAGATCGCTTTCTTCAGCTGCAATATCAAGGGCGTTGGAAATGGATTCCAGGTGCTCGATCTCGCTGGAGGTATCGGCGATCTGAACCTCCAGGGCCTCCTGGGTACGTTTCAGCTTGCCGTAGCGGTCAAAATATTTCTTGGAATTCTCCTGGGGTGTCAGGGCTGGATCAAGAGGAATGGTGATTTCCTCTCCATTATAATAGTTTACGGCTTTGAAGGATTTGCAGCCTTCTTCCAGACCGTAGCCATAGGTGTTGATCAGCTCGCCGTAAATTTTGTATTTGTCCTTTTTTTCCGTGTCCTTCATCTGCTTCTGCTGAAGGCTGAGCTTCTTGCGGTTGCGTTCAAGGGCTGTCTGGACGATTTTGCGAAGGTCCGCTGATTTCTGGCGGATCCGGGTGATGGTGTCACGGGAAGCATAGTAGGTTTCCAGCATTTCAGACACAGACTCAAAAGTCTGGCTGGTAAAGCCCTCCCCATACTGGGTAAAAGGAAGAACGCCGTATTCAACCGGCTCGTCCCCTTTGAAAATAATCGTAGGGGTGAATTCCTCTTTTTTGATCTGGCCCATTAAATTGGAAAATTCTGTGTAAAGCTGTTCTTTTGCATCTGCATCCAGTGCCTGGGCATCGTCATTTCCATCAATGGAAGCACGATAGCAAAGCTCCTGGGCCATAACCGGGCTAAAACCGGTAAGTGTCTGGTAAAGGGCCTTGGAGATGGCATTGGATCTGCCGTAGACTTTTTCCATAAAGTCTTCTCTGGAAATGGTAAGAGGATCCAGCTTATCCTGGGTATGGGGGATAAAATAAGGACGTCCCGGAAGAACCTCGCGGACGGAGCTTACATTGCAGGATACGTGCTTGATGCTGTCCAGGATCATACTCTGGTCATCGCAGAAAATAATGTTGCTGTGCTTGCCCATCAGCTCCATGATCAGAACCTTGTGGCAGACATCTCCAAGCTCGTTCAGATGCTCCAGCTCAAATTCCACCACACGCTCCAGTCCAGGCTGTCGGATGCCTGTGATCCTGGCGCTGCCGATGTGTTTGCGGAGCAGCATGCAGAAGTTGGGAGCTGTGAGAGGACTGATCCGGTTCCTGGCTGTAAAATAAATTAATGGAAGGGAGGCACTGGCGGAGAGAAGCAGACGCTTCTGGCCGTTTGCACCCTTTCCCGTGATCAGCAGTTCATCGTTCTCTGGCTGGGCGATCTTATTGATGCGGCCGCCGGAGAGGTTTTTATTTAATTCAGAAACCATTGCAGCAATGGTGATTCCATCAAAAGCCATAAAGAAAACTCCTTTCAGATAACAACCTTCTTGTGAACTTCGTTCACAAAAAACGCCTTGCGGAACGTTACCAATGAACAGTAACGCGCGAACTTCATTATAACAGCAAAAAAAGGATTTGACTAGGGTTTTGGAATGAACTATAATAAATCCGTATGCGTAGAAGTATTGTCAGACCATAGGGCGGAGAATTACGATAAGAAATCAGGTCCTTTTGGAGACAATTTTCGAAAAAAAATACAGAAAGAGATTACTATGATAAAAAGCATGACAGGCTTTGGAAGAGCCGAGGTGATCACAAAAGAGCGGAAGATCACCGTTGAGATAAAATCCGTCAATCACAGATATCTGGATCTGAGTATTAAGATGCCAAGGAAGCTGAGCTTCCTGGAGGGTGCCATCCGGAACCTTATGAAGACATACATGCAGCGCGGAAAGGTAGATGTATTTATCACATATGAAGATTATACCTTAAGCTGCGATGCACTGAAATACAATAAGGAGCTTGCCAGCGAATATCTGGCCTACATCCGCCAGATGGCAGAAGAATTTGGCCTTGAGAATGATGTGAAAGCAGGTGCCCTTTCCCGTTATCCGGATGTCCTGACTATGGAAGAACAGTCTGTAGATGAAGAGGCGTTGTGGGCAGTACTGGAGGGCCCCCTTCGTGAGGCTTGTGAGAAATTTGCCCAGGCACGTGCAAGAGAAGGCGAGAATCTGAAGAATGATTTGATCACCAAGCTGGATGCGCTTGATGAGAAGGTAAATCAGGTGGAGGCACGTTCCCCTGAGGTGGTGGATTCCTACAGGGAGAAGCTGGAAGCGAAGGTGCACGAGCTTCTTGAGGATTCCCAGATCGAGGAATCCAGAATTGCCGCAGAGGTGATCCTGTTTTCTGATAAGATCTGCAACGACGAGGAGACCGTCCGTCTCCACAGCCACATCCAGGGCATGAAGAAGATGCTGGAGGAGAAAGAAGGCATCGGACGTAAGCTTGACTTTATGGCACAGGAGATGAACCGGGAGGCGAATACGATTCTGTCCAAGTCCAGTGATCTGGTGATTTCCAATATTGCAATTGATCTGAAAACAGAAATTGAGAAGATCAGGGAACAGGTTCAGAATGTGGAGTAACCAAGCGGATTCCCAATGCTGGGAGGATTGTGGGAGCTGCAAAGCAGAGTCACAATTCGTAGGGCTACGAAGCTTACGGTTACTGTTTGCAGAGTGAACAGCAATAATTTTTGGACGTAAGCTCTCCTTATCTTGACAGAAGGGTGAAAACATGGCAAAATTAATCAATATCGGATTCGGCAATATGGTGAATTCCCAGAAAATCGTAGCTGTGGTAAACCCTGATGCCGCACCGGTGAAACGAATGGTTCAGAGTGTAAAAGGTTCCAATTCCCTGGTGGATGCCACACAGGGCAGGAAGACCAAATCTGTAATCGTCACTTCAGACGACATTCTGATATTGTCTGCGATCCAGCCGGACACCATAGCCCGCAGATTTGCAGAAGTAATAGAAAGTAAGGGAGAGGACCATGAGTAGAGGAGTTTTGGTAGTTGTTTCCGGTTTTTCCGGAGCAGGAAAAGGTACCATTATGAAAAGCCTGATGGGGAAGTATGACAATTATGCATTGTCAGTATCCGCTACCACCAGAAACCCCAGACCAGGGGAAGAAGACGGAAGAGAATATTTTTTCCATACGAAAGAAGAGTTTGAGCAGATGATCTGTAAGGATCAGCTGATTGAATATGCCCAGTACGTTGAGAATTACTACGGCACACCGAAGGCCTATGTGGAGGAGCAGCTCTCAGCAGGACGGGACGTGATTCTGGAGATTGAGATCCAGGGTGCACGCAAGATTAAGAAGAAATTCCCGGAGGCAGTTCTGGTATTTGTTACAGCACCTTCCATGGAAGAATTAAAGGAGCGTCTTGTAGGCAGAGGCACTGAGACTAAGGAAGTGATCCGCCAGCGGCTTGCAAGGGCTGCACAGGAAGCAGAAGGAGTTGAGGAGTACGATTACCTTCTGGTAAATGATCAGCTTGACGAAGCTGTGGACAGGCTTCATAATATTATCCAGAGTGAGCACTTCGCTATGAAGAGAAATCTGGATTTTATCCATGAAATCCAGGCACAGGCTGCCAGGTTTATGGAGGAGTAACTGGTATAGTTAAAACTGCCCTACACCAATGGGGTAAAAATTTTATTTAAGCCCTACCTGTTTTTTGAAGCAGTGATGGGGATTTGGCAGAAGTGCAGAATAACCTATTGATCAAAACGGTTTCTGTGAATGAAGAAATAATGATTTGTGGCTATATGCACAAAAATACATTCGAATCCACAAATCTTTATGAAAATAATAACAATAATCACAATTTTGAAAGGAGTATAGATATGATCCATCCATCTTATTCTGAGTTGATTGAAGCAATCAATACAAACAATGAGGACGACGACGAGAGCATGGTGCTCAACAGCCGTTATTCCCTGATCCTTGCTACCAGCAAACGTGCACGCCAGCTGATCGGCGGAGCTAAGCCATTAGCAGATAATGTAAAGGGCAAGAAACCGCTTTCCATCGCCATCGACGAATTATACAATGGTAAGGTTAAAATCCTTCCTGGCAAACATGAGGAAGAGGATCTGGCAGAGATCGCAGGCCATACAGCAGAGAAAGTAGCTGTAGAAGAGAATGCAGCAGCTGTATCTACTGAGGAGAGTGCAGAATAATATGAAATTACTGTTCATTTCCCTTGGATGTGATAAGAACCTGGTAGATTCTGAGGAAATGCTTGGAATGCTTGCAGCAGACGGACATCAGATCGTTGACGATGAAGACGAAGCAGAAGTGATCATTGTCAACACCTGTTGTTTCATCGGGGATGCCAAAGAAGAGAGTGTTAACACCATTCTTGAGATGGCAGAGAAGAAAAAAGCAGGTACCTGCAAGGTGCTGATCGTTACCGGATGTATGGCACAGCGTTATAAGAAAGAAATTTCAGAGGAAATACCTGAAGTGGATGCAATCCTTGGTACAACTTCTTACGGTGACATTATTAAAGCCGTGAATGAAGCTGAGGCAGGCAGACATTTCGAAGAGTACAAAAGCATTGATTTTCTTCCGGATATTTCCGGTAAGCGTATGCTGACTACAGGCGGACACTTTGCATATCTGAAAATCGCAGAGGGCTGTGACAAGCATTGCACTTACTGTATTATCCCCAAGCTGCGGGGCAGCTACAGAAGTGTTCCAATGGAACAGCTTGTAAAGGAAGCACAGTCACTGGCAGAGAAAGGCGTAAAAGAGCTGATCCTGGTTGCCCAGGAAACTACCGTGTATGGAAAGGATATTTATGGAAAGAAATCTCTCCATGTCCTTCTGAAAGAGCTTTGCAGGATTAAAGGAATCCGTTGGATCCGTATTCTGTACTGTTATCCGGAGGAGATTTACGATGAATTGATACAGACCATGAAGGAAGAGAAAAAGATCTGTCACTACCTGGATCTTCCAATCCAGCATGCAAGTGACCGCGTTCTGAAGCGTATGGGACGCCGCACTACCAGGCAGGAACTGGTGGATATTATCGGCAAGCTGCGCCGGGAGATTCCGGACATTTTCCTTCGTACCAGTCTGATTAGCGGTTTCCCTGGTGAAACCCAGGAAGACCACGAAGAACTGATGGAGTTTGTGGATGAGATCGAGTTTGACCGCCTTGGTGTTTTCCCATACTCTGCCGAGGAAGATACCCCAGCAGCCACTATGGAAGATCAGATCCCTGAGGAAGTCAAGGAAGCCAGACGTGATGAGATCATGGAACTTCAGCAGGAAATTTCTCTTGAGAAAGGTGAGAACCGTGTAGGTCAGGTACTGACTGTCATGATCGAGGGCAAGGTATCCGGAGAGAGTGCGTATATCGGACGTACTTACGGAGATGCGCCCAAGGTGGACGGATATATTTTCGTACAGACCGGCGAGCTTCTCATGACTGGAGACTTTGCGAGAGTCCGGGTTATCGGTGCTCTGGAATACGATTTGATAGGAGAGCTGGAAGATGAATACACCGAATAAATTAACTGTAGCCAGAATGATCCTGGTGCCGTTTTTTGTATTATTTATTCTGACGGGCTGGGGCGGAGAGGCAAACCGCTATATCTGCCTTGCTATTTTCGTAGTGGCAAGTATTACCGACTGGTTTGATGGCCATCTTGCGCGCAAGAACAATCTGGTTACCAATTTTGGTAAATTTATGGATCCCCTTGCAGACAAGCTGCTGGTTTGCTCTGCACTGATCTGCATGATCGAGCTTGACCGCCTGCCGGCCTGGTTCGTTATCATTATCATTGCAAGAGAATTTATTATCAGTGGTTTCAGACTGATCGCAGCGGAGAACGGTGTTGTGATCGCTGCCAACTACTGGGGCAAATTCAAAACCGCATCCCAGATGATCATGATCATTCTTCTGATCCTGAACTTTGGGGGATTCTTTGAAATCCTGACACAGATTTTTGTATGGGTATCACTGGCTCTGACTGTGATCTCTCTGATCACCTATATTGTTCAGAACAAAAACGTAATTTCCATGCAGGAATAAATATTTGTATGTAAAACAGCCAACATCTTTATCCAGTTAGAGATGTTGGCTGAATTCATAAGAAACCAGAAAAGAGGTATAAAAATGATTGCAGAGCTTGTAGCAGTGGGAACTGAGATTTTACTAGGAAATATTGTAAACACCAACAGTGCATATCTTTCTGAAAAATGTGCCCAGCTTGGTCTTTCTGTTTATTATGAATCTGTGGTTGGCGATAACCACGACAGAATGAAGGCCGTGATCGCATCTGCCCTTGACCGTTCTGATGTGGTAATCCTTACAGGCGGCCTTGGACCAACCGAGGATGACCTGACCAAAGAGGTATGCGCAGAGGTGATGGGACTTCCTCTTGCAGAAGACCCTCATTCCAGAAAGCGGATTGAGCGTTATATGAAAGAGTATCAGAAAAATCACCCGGACAGACGTGTGACCTCCAACAATTATAAACAGGCGCAGGTGCCGGAGGGCGCCATTGTGCTGGATAATCATAACGGAACAGCCCCTGGCCTGATCCTTGAGAAAAACGGCAAAACCGCCATCCTTCTCCCAGGACCGCCAAATGAGCTGATCCCTATGTTTGAGGAATCTGTTTATCCATACCTTCGGAAGAAACAGCCGGAGATCATCTGCTCCCAGGTGGTAAAGATCTGCGGAATCGGAGAGAGCCAGGTGGCTGCGGATATTCAGGACATGATCGAAGCCCAGACCAATCCTACCCTTGCCCCTTATGCAAAAACAGGAGAGGTCCATCTTCGTATCACAGCTAAAGGCGAAGACGAGAAAGCCTGCAAAAAGCTGATCAAGCCAGTGGTAAAGGAACTGAAAAAACGTTTTGGCAAAAATGTATTTGCCCTGGATGCAGATAAAACACTGGAAGAATCTGTTGTGGATCTTCTGAAAGAGAAGGAACTGACACTGGCTCTTGCAGAGTCCTGTACAGGCGGTGCCATTGCTGCACGTATTGTAAATGTGCCAGGTGCTTCCCAGGTATTCAGCCACGGCTTTGTCACCTACAGCAACCGCGCCAAGAGAGAGTGCCTTGGAGTAAAGAAGTCCACCTTAAAGACCGTTGGCGCTGTTTCTGCCAAATGTGCAAAACAGATGGCAAAGGGCTGCTGTGCAGCTTCTGGTGCGGATATCAGCCTTTCCATTACCGGCCTTGCAGGTCCGGACGGCGGAACGAAGGAGACACCAGTGGGAACTGTGTTTATGGGCTGCTGCTATAATGGACAGACCATTACCCAGGAGTATCACTTCACTGGAAACCGCACCAAGATCCGCCAGCAGGCAGTTGCAAGCGCGCTGGTGCTTCTGAGGGAATGCATAATGGGTGCATTTGAGGAAAAATAATATTGGATAATTGAATCTATAATGGAAAAGGGTTCTGCTGGAGATGGCGGAACCCTTTTTCACGAATTACGAGTCAATTTGTTGTGAGGTGAGACGTTTGCTTATTTCATCATCTTCATTAAATTTACCACTTTATCCAGTTTTGCCCGTTCCTGGGGGCTTTTGCCCATTTTCAGGACTTCAATGATGGTATTGATCTCCTGTGGGTTAAAATTCAATCCGGCGTTTCGCCCCTGGGAAGCGGCATTCATAATAAAGGGCAGCAGGTCGGAGGGGGATTTCCCTGCGCCCTGCTGGGCCATCTGCTGGAGCAGATCAAGCTTGCCCCGGTCCATGCCTGCAAGTCTGGGATTGTCCTGCCAGTTATCCGCCATAAAGAATCACTCCTTTTTCCAATATTTTATACAATAGGAGACGACTTTCGTTTTTGGTTATTGTTGCTATATATTCTGTTCACAGTAATCTATTATTGTATGTTAGTGCGCTGTTGGAGAATTACGATCAGTGATTTTTACTGGCGTTCTTCTTCACAATTATCTTCTCCTACATCTTCAGGTGAAGACATGCTCATGACTTTTATCATTTCTACCATTGCCATCATATTGTTGATCTGATCCAGTGTTTTCCTGGTATTTCCAAAACAGTAGCGGCGCAGGTCGCTTAAAAGCTCCATGGGCTGTGCCGGGGCAGATGCTGCTTGTATGCGCATGGCTGCAGGAGGGTTAGAAAAAAGAGCAAGTGTGTTGGAAAGTTCTTTCGCTTTTGCAAATACAGATAAAAACTGCTGCTGCCTGGGCGGAAAATAAGGGATCAGAGCCTTTAACAGCTGTCCCTGGTCTGTTCCCACCATCTGGTCAAGTGCAGTCTGTGCAATATATTCTTGTTCCATAGGAATCCCTTTTTATATCTATGTTTTTATTATTAAAATATGACGGGGATATACCGTTTGACATATTGTATATTAGGAGGCTGCCCCCAATAGCAATGAAAATTGAGGGCAGCTTCCGTAAAGCATGAAAGAAACTGGGGGAAGTGTTATGAAGAGAAAAAATGAAAGACTTGTGATAGATGGAAATGCAATCTATGAGCTGGACCTGGAATGTGCGAGGAAAAAACAGGAAAGTAAGGGAGCATTAAATAAAGAATTATGGAAAAGGCAAAAGGGTGATATTGCTGGAAACAACTGGAAAGAAGAGAAAAATGAATGAAACAGGCTGCTGCGAAAACGCAGGGAAACAGAGATGAAATAGAAAAGGGACAGGGGAATCTTCCTCTGTCCCGAATTTGCAGAAAAAAGCCTGACCATGCAGGCTTTTTTCCTATGCGAGGCCGTTATATCAGCATCCGCAGCTGTTTCCCCATCCACCGCAGAGAAGCAGAAGGATGATGATGATCCAGCAGCAGTCACCGTTTCCATTGCCGCATCCGTTGTTGCAGCCAATACCGTTGCCGCCGCATGCACAAAGGAGAATGATGATCCAGAGAATGTTGCATCCACAGGAACCGTTTCCGAAGGAAAGACCACATCCATTGTCACATCCGCAACCATTGTTGCATCCACAGTTACCGCATCCGCAACCGGATCTGTCGTCACCGCATCCACAGTTTGTAGCAGCTAAATCACTCATGCTGTTACCTCCAGAAAATGTTTACAGTTCATCATATGGAGGGGACAGGGGTGGTGTTACAAAGCGGTTGACAGAAAAGCAGAATTTCGTTATAATAAATTAAAATGTAACAATTTTGTAATCTTTGAAACCGATTCGACACATTTTTGACAAAATAAGGGCAGTTTTACCTGGAGAGATCCAAGAACTGTTCTTTTTTAGAAAGGGAAAGGTATGAAAAGAGAAGAGAGAAAAGATCACAGAGGTTTTGTGCTTGTATTGCTGCTCATGCTGACGCTGCTTGTTACGCCTATGATGACCAGGGATGTTCAGGCTGCGAAGGCTGGTTTTAAGACGATCAAAGGCAAGACCTACTACATAACCTCCAGCGGAGCCAAGAAAAAGGGCTGGCTGACCCTGAATGGCAAGAAATACTATTTTAACAAAAAGACTGGCGTTCAGCTCAAGGGCTGGCAAATGGACAGCCAGGGGAAATACATCCGGTATTTTACCAAGGGAAAAGGTATCATGGTAACTGGTTTCTTAAAGAGCGGAAGCACTACCCGGTATTTTAAACCCTCCAATGGCAAGCTGGTCCGCGGCTGGCTGACCTTAAACGGCAAGAAATACTATTTTACCAGTGGAACTGGTGCTATGCTTAAAGGCTGGCAGAAGAACAGCAAGGGCGAGAAGCGTTATTTTATGAGCAATGGAGTAATGTTGACTGGCTGGTTTACAGACTCTAAGAAGAATACCCGCTATTTTAACCCAAGTACTGGTTATATGTATACAGGACTTAAGACCATTGACGGAAGCATTTACTACTTTAAGAAGAGTACCGGCGTCCGTTATCAGAAAGGCTTTGGAACCGTTGGAACCAAACACTATTATTTCAGTCCTGCTGATGGAAAGGCACAGACTGGCTGGCTGAAGCTGGGAGATAAGAGCTACTATTTCAATTCCAGCGGTGTTATGTACATGAATACCACAGCTACGATCAGTGGAACGACCTATACCTTTGACGCCAATGGAGTTGCCACAGAGAAACAGAATAACAGCAATAATAATAGTAATAATAACAACAGCAACAATAACAGCAGCACTGTTTTTACCTGGTATGATGCCAAGCATGCACGTAATTATACGATCATGAGCCAGTTTAAGACACATCCTGGTATTGCAGACGGAACCAAATCGGATCTTGATATTCTGGCTGCCATGTGCGAGTCCGAGGCAGGAGACCAGGGAATTGCAGGAATGAAGGCAGTTGCACTTTGTATTCTGAACCGTACCCTTGACAGCGGATTCCCATCCAGTGTCCGCTATGTGGTTTACGAAGGTTCTACGAAATTTGCACAGTATTCCGTTGTGACAAATGGTTCCCTTCAGAAGCGCCTGAACGGCGTGTTCGAAGACCGGGCAAGTGCTTATGCAGCAGCACAGCAGGCATTGGACAGCTTTAACGCATATGTGGCAAATGGCACCCCACGTACTGTCAGCGGCATGAAGACAAAGGATTTCAATTATAAATACTTTATGATGACTTCCGCATTTTGGAAACAGACACTGAACTTTAAGAAGGTTGTATATGAGACATACAAGGATCATACCTTCTTTGTAGACTGGGTATAAGCATAAAAATAAAACACAGGATACTTTATCACAGTAAGTTGTTAAATTACAAAGGCAAATTCCTTGACAAACACAGGATGGCTTTGTATACTTGCAAGTATCAAATGAGAAAGGCTTTGAAGGGAACAAGTAGCCTTGGAAAGAGCACACAGAGAGCTGCCGGATGGTGAGAGGCGCGTGCAGAGATCCATTGTGAATACATCCCGGAGCTTTGCACCGAACGATTTTGAAATAGAAGAAGTGAGCAGCGGCAGAGCAGCCGCAGTCCATTTCAGAAATCCAGTAGGCTGTGACGGAGTGGCATACGTTATCATGCCGGGGTGATAATTCTGATTTCATATTTGACTGTATCTGCCAGGTTTTGTATTAGCGGGCGAAGTGCAGAGGATATTTTTATCAGTATGGTCACTTATCGAGGCAGGAAGTGCGAGCTTTCTGTGAATTTAGGTGGTAACGCGGGACCCGGTTCTCGTCCTAAAGGGACATGAGAACCGGGCTTTTTTATATTTATTTACAGGAGGAAAAGAAAATGACAGTTTGGGAAGAACTGAAAGCCAGAGGCTTGATCGCCCAGGTAACAGATGAAGATGAGATCAAAGAAATGGTAAATAACGGAAAGGCAACTTTCTATATTGGATTTGACCCAACCGCAGACAGCCTTCATGTAGGACATTTCATGGCACTTTGCCTGATGAAACGTCTGCAGATGGCAGGAAACAAGCCAATCGCCCTTCTTGGCGGCGGAACCGGTATGATCGGTGACCCATCCGGAAGAACAGATATGCGCCAGATGATGACAAAAGAGACCATCCAGCACAACATCGACTGCTTTAAGAAACAGATGGAGCGTTTTATTGATTTTTCTGATGACAAGGCTCTTATGGTAAACAATGCAGACTGGCTGATGGGACTGAACTATGTAGAACTTTTACGTGAGGTTGGCCCTCATTTTTCTGTAAACCGTATGCTTACTGCTGAGTGCTACAAACAGCGTATGGAGAGAGGCTTAAGCTTCCTGGAGTTTAACTACATGATCATGCAGAGCTACGACTTCTACATGCTGTACCAGAAATACGGCTGCAACATGCAGTTCGGCGGCGATGACCAGTGGAGCAACATGCTTGGCGGTACAGAGCTGATCCGCCGTAAACTTGGAAAAGATGCTTACGCTATGACCATTACCCTTCTTCTGAACTCCGAGGGCAAGAAAATGGGTAAGACACAGTCCGGAGCTGTATGGCTGGATCCGAACAAGACCTCTCCATTCGATTTCTACCAGTACTGGAGAAATGTAGATGATGCAGATGTTATCAAATGCATGAAGCTTCTTACCTTCCTTCCATTAGAAGAGATCCAGGAGATGGAGAAATGGGAAGGCAGCCAGCTGAACAAGGCAAAAGAGATCCTTGCATTCCAGCTTACTGAGCTTGTCCATGGAACAGAGGAAGCAAAGAAAGCAGAAGCAGGTGCAAAAGCACTTTTCGCAGGCGGAGCAGATACTGCACATATGCCAACTACTGAGCTTGCAGCAGAAGATTTCGACGAGGAGGGCAACATTGACCTGATCAGCCTTCTTGTAAAATCCGCTCTTGTTACAACCCGTTCCGAGGGAAGAAGAGCCATCGAGCAGGGCGGCGTTTCCGTTGACGGCGAGAAAGTGCTGGATATCAAACATGTACTTTCCAAAGATGCTCTCACAGGTGACGGCGTTGTCCTGAAGAGAGGAAAGAAGAAATTTAATAAGGTATTTGTAAAATAAGACTATAAAAAGGGACCAGGGTTAAAGCAATTCACGATGGGGTGAAAGAGCAGCGGCCTTGGTCCCTGAACCCATAATAGTGAAAAAATATTTTGACCGTAATAAAGATATATGATATCATATAGACCATGCAAGCATTCCAGGCATGGCTATAATAACACCGCTGTGCCAGAAGAGGAATGCACTTCTTTATTGCGTAGGAGGAGAATTGAAATGAAGAAATACGGAGTAAACGAACTTCGAAAAATGTTTCTGGATTTCATGGAGAGCAAGGGACATCTTGTAATGAAGAGCTTTCCATTGGTTCCACAGGGCGATAAAAGTGTCCTGCTGATCAATGCAGGAATGACACCACTGAAACCATATTTCACAGGAGCAGAGAAACCACCTCGTACAAGGGTCAGCACATGTCAGAAATGTATCCGTACAGGTGATATTGAGAATGTAGGTAAGACCTCACGTCACGGTACCTTCTTTGAGATGCTTGGTAACTTCTCTTTTGGAGATTACTTTAAGACAGAAGCCATCCACTGGTCCTGGGAGTTTTTGACAGAGGTTGTAGGACTGGATCCAAACCGTCTTTATCCGTCTGTATACCTGGAGGATGATGAGGCTTTCGATATCTGGAACAAAGAGATCGGAATCCCTGCAGAGCGTATTTTCAAATTTGGCAAAGAGGACAACTTCTGGGAGCATGGCGCAGGTCCTTGCGGTCCATGTTCTGAGATCTACTATGACCGTGGAGAGAAATATGGCTGCGGTAAGCCTGGCTGTACAGTAGGCTGTGACTGCGACCGTTACATGGAAGTATGGAACAACGTATTTACCCAGTTTGAGAATGACGGTAATGGCAATTACACAACCCTGAAACAGAAGAACATTGATACTGGTATGGGACTTGAGCGTCTGGCTGTTGTTGTGCAGGACGTAGATTCCATTTTCGATGTTGACACTATCTGTTCCCTTCGTAACCTGGTAAGCAAGATCTCCGGCAAGGAGTATGGCGTACATCACGAGGATGACGTTTCCATCCGTCTGATCACAGACCATATCCGTTCCGCTACATTCATGATCTCCGACGGTATCATGCCGACCAACGAAGGCCGTGGATACGTACTCCGCCGTCTGATCCGCCGTGCAGCAAGACATGGAAGACTTCTTGGAATCCAGGGCAACTTCCTTGCTACCTTAAGTGCAGAAGTGATCGATGGTTCCAAGGATGGATATCCGGAGCTGGAAGAGAAGAAAGAATTTATCTTCAATGTTCTTACCAACGAGGAGAACCAGTTCGGTAAGACGATTGATCAGGGACTTCGTATCCTGGCTGATATGGAAGAGGCTATGAATGCTGCTGGAGAGAAGACTCTTTCCGGTGAGAACGCATTTAAATTATATGATACCTACGGATTCCCTCTTGATCTGACCAAAGAGATCCTGGAGGAGAAGGGTTACGAGATCGACGAGGATGGCTTCAAGGCTGCTATGGATGAGCAGAGAGAGAAAGCACGTTCTTCTCGTGAAGTAACCAACTATATGGGAGCTGACGCAACTGTATATGACCAGATCGATACCTCTGTTACTACAGAGTTCGTTGGATATGATCATCTTTCCTTCGAGTCCCCGATCACCGTTCTTACCACAGAAACTGAGATCGTAGATTCCCTGATGGAAGGACAGAAGGGCACCATTTTCGTAGAGAAAACACCTTTCTACGCTACCATGGGTGGCCAGGTTGGAGATACCGGTGTGATCGAAACTGCAAATGGTAAATTCGTTGTAGAAGATACCATCAAGCTTCGCGGTGGCAAATTCGGTCATGTAGGACATATGGAGTCTGGTATGATCTCCAAGGGAGAGACTGTTTCCCTGAAAGTAAATGTTGCAGCAAGAAAAGATATCGAGAAGAACCACAGTGCTACACATCTTCTTCAGAAAGCCCTGAAAGAAGTTCTTGGTTCCCACGTAGAGCAGAAGGGATCTCTTGTAACTGCGGACAGACTTCGTTTTGACTTTGCCCACTTCACAGCTATGACCGCTGAGGAGATCGAGAAAGCAGAGCAGATCGTAAATGAGCAGATCCAGGCAGCACTTGATGTTCACACCGATATCATGGACGTTGAGGAAGCTAAGAAATCCGGCGCTATGGCACTGTTCGGTGAGAAATATTCCCAGAAGGTACGTGTGGTATCCATGGGTGACTTCTCCAAAGAGCTTTGCGGTGGTACCCACGTTGCAAATACAAGCTCCATCATGTTGTTTAAGATCGTTTCTGAGTCTGGTATCGCTGCCGGTGTCCGCCGTATCGAGGCACTGACCGGAAACGGAGTTCTGGAATACTATAAGAAGCAGGAAGCACTTCTTCACGAGGTTGCTAAGGCCCTGAAGACCAATCCTTCTGAGATGGTTGAGAAGATCGCACACCTTCAGGGTGAGGTGAAGGCTCTTGCAAGCGAGAACGAGTCTCTGAAGAGCAAACTGGCTCAGGGTGCTCTTGGGGATGTTATGAACCAGGTTGTAGAAGTAAAAGGTGTGAAACTCCTTGCTGCCAAGGTAGAGGGCGTTGATATGAACGGACTTCGTGATCTTGGCGACCAGCTGAAAGAGAAGCTTGGCGAGGGTGTTGTTGTCCTTGCTGCAGTAAATGAGGGCAAGGTAAACCTTCTTGCAATGGCTACTGATTCTGCACAGAAAGCAGGAGCACATGCAGGTAACCTGATCAAGGCTGTGGCTGCAATCGTTGGCGGCGGCGGCGGTGGACGTCCGAACATGGCTCAGGCCGGTGGAAAGAATCCGGAGAAAGCTGGCGAGGCAATCGAAGCAGTAGCCGGAATCCTGGAAGGACAGATTCACTAAAAAACACTCAAAAATTTGTCAAAATTTTTTGTAAAATTAAACCAAAAGATGTTGACGAACCCCGAGTGCATGATATATAATAATGCTCGTGCAAGAAAAATACCCAGACAGTTGTATTTTAGCACAATCTACAACTGGAGGGAGGTTAGGTGTGAGTCTATGTCAAACGTTATCGTAAAAGAAAACGAGACTTTAGATAGCGCTCTTCGCAGATTCAAGAGAAGCTGTGCAAAAGCAGGTATCCAGCAGGAAATCCGCAAAAGAGAGCATTACGAGAAACCAAGCGTTCGTCGTAAGAAAAAATCTGAAGCCGCAAGAAAACGTAAATATAATTAATTGTGCGCAAAAATCCCTGGCTGCATTCAGTCAGGGATTTTTAAATCCAGCAATAATTTGGAAGTTCACCCTTTGTCCAGGGAAGGGATCGTGTGAATCTTGTTGCTGACCGGTGTATGGAGGAGAAAATATAAACTTATGATGATTTTGAAAAAAATAGCCAAGCTTCTGTTTAACCGGGTGTTTTATGTAATATTTGCCATGGCAGTGCAGCTTGGCTGGCTGTTAACCATATTTCTGCGTCTTGCAGGGTATTCCAGATACATGTCTATTACCCTGGATGTGATCAGCATTCTGGTGGTTCTGAAAATTGTAAACCGAAAGATAAATCCCTCGTATAAACTGGCATGGACCATGCTGATCCTTTGTATGCCCATTTTTGGTCTTGTTTTGTATCTTGTATTTGGCCGTTCCAGAATTGCCAATTATATGCAGGAACGTTTTAATGAAATGCTGGCGAAATCCAGCAATCTTTTACAGACAGATCCTGAAATACATGAGCGGCTGGAGGCAGAAGATGCATCTGCGTGCAACCAGTCGGATTATATATATCGCAATGCCGGTTATCCGCTCCACGGAAATACCACAGCAGAATATTTCCAGGTGGGAGATGACATGTTCCCGGTTCTGGTGAAGGAACTGGAGCAGGCACAGCATTATATTTTTATTGAATATTTTATTATCCATGATGGCGTTATGTGGCGGACCATTCTGGATATACTGGAGAAGAAAGTGAAGGAAGGGGTAGATGTCCGGCTGCTCTATGATGACATGGGCTGTCTTACCACGCTTCCCCATAAATATTATGAAACCATGCGGGCCAAGGGTATTAAGTGTCAGGTGTTCAATCCCTTCCGCCCAATCCTGAACATTATCCAGAATAACCGTGATCACCGTAAATTCTGCATTATTGATGGTTACGTTGGATTTACCGGAGGCGTGAATCTGGCAGATGAATATATTAACCAGAAGGAGCGTTTCGGTCATTGGAAGGATACTGCGGTTATGTTAAAAGGTGAGGCTGTCTGGAATATGACTGCCATGTTTCTCCATATGTGGAATGTGGTTACCAATAACCGTCAGGACAACAGCCTGGAGGAGTATCTTCCCCATGTATGGCATCCGGAGGCTTTCACAGGAGATGGATATATTCAGCCATTTTGCGATTCCCCTCTTGACAATGAGACAGTAGGAGAGAATGTTTACCTGAACATTATCAATCGTGCCAAGAAGTATGTATATATTTGTACTCCCTATCTTGTCATTGACAATGAGATGATGACGGCTCTTTGCCTTGCTGCAAAAAGCGGCGTGGATGTGCGGCTGATGACGCCGGGTATTCCGGATAAGAAGCTGGTATTTTTGCTTACCCAGTCCTATTATGAGCAGCTTTTGGAGGCGGGAGTGAAGATTTACGAATACCAGCCAGGTTTCCTTCATGCCAAGTCCTTTGTGTGTGACGATGAGATCGGCGTGGTAGGAACCATCAATCTGGATTACCGAAGCCTGTATCTTCACTTTGAGGATGGTGTATGGATCTATCGGAACCAGGTGATTTATGATATCAAAAAGGATTTCACAGATACTTTGGAATATTGTAATCCGGTATCTTTGGAATTCTGCAGAGGCAGAAATATTGCAGTGCGGGCAATGCAGAGTATTTTAAGACTGTTTGCTCCCATGTTGTAAATTTGATTTAAAATGGGAATATGGGCGCTGCATTAACTTATTGATAATTGATAGTTTTTTTATAAAGGATGTCAGTTTATACAGATGGAACAATGGGCTTTTTTACAGAATGAATCAGGAGGCCAGACATGAGAGAAGAGACAAAGAAACAGCTTCAGAGGATTATGGACCAGGCAGTAGAGAAGAATCAGATTGCCGGTATGAATATGATGGTGGTAAAGGATGGCCAGGAGGAGATGTATCTTCAGTGCGGCTATGCGGACAAGGCCAATGGGAAAACGATTGAGAGAGATACCATGTTCCGGCTTTTTTCCATGGCAAAGCCCATTACAGCGGCGGCAGCCATGATCTTGTTTGAGAGAGGCGTGATCGATCTGGCAGATCCGGTGTCCAAGTATATTCCGGGTTTTGCAGATCAGAAGGTGTCCGTCCCAGGCGGACTGGCTCCGGTATGGCATAATGTGACGGTCTATCATCTGTTGTCTATGACCAGCGGTCTGACTTACGGCGGAAACAGCAGCGCCACCGAATATGCTATTGGGAATGTGTTAGAAGAGGTGCATAAGCGGCTGGATACAAATCATCCGATGAGCACCTTGGAATTTGCGGATAAAATTGGCAGATGTCCTCTGGAATTTCAGCCAGGGGAGCGTTGGAAATATGGTGTTTCTGCGGATATTCTGGCAGCGGTGGTGGAGAAGGCTTCCGGGATGAGGTATGGTGAATTCCTGGAAAAAGAGCTGTTTCAGCCTCTTGGAATGAAGGATACTGGTTTCTATGTGCCAAAGGAGAAGCTGGACAGACTGGCTGTGGCTTATGAGCAGACTACCGGGGAGATGAAAGAATTCAGGGAGAACAGTCTTGGAATTCGTCTTTCTATGGATGTTCCGCCGGCTTATGAAGCTGGTGGGGCTGGACTGGTGTCTACTTTGGATGATTATTCCAAGTTTGCAGCTATGCTTTTGAATAAGGGCAATTACCAGGGCAGACAGATTCTTCAGCCTGCAACTGTGGAGTATATGACCACACATAAGCTTGTGCCTTATCAGCAGGAATGGTTTGACAAGTGGTGGGAGATGAATGGGTTTTCTTATGGAAATCTCATGCGCGTGATGACGGATCCGTGGAAGGCGCCTTTTGCGGCTTGCGAGGGCGAATATGGCTGGGACGGATGGCTGGGATGTTATTTTGCGAATCTGCCGAAGGAGAATATGACCATTCTGATGATGATGCAGAAGAAGGACGCGGGGACATTTGATCTTACCAGGAAGCTGAGAAATGTGCTGCTCCTTGGAATGTAATATAAAGAGGATTTAGAGTTATGCCTAGAATTTATGCAGACAATGCAGCAACTACAAAAATAAGCCAGACAGCAAGGAATGCCATGATTTCTGCAATGGAAAATACCTATGGGAATCCGTCCAGTCTTCATCAGATTGGGATGGAGGCGAATGATGCGCTGCAGACGGCGAGAGAGCAGATCGCAAGGTGTCTTGGATGTACGCCCAAGGAGATTTATTTTACATCCGGGGGAACGGAATCGGATAATCAGGCGATTGTGTCGGCGGCTATGCTGGGGGCGAGGCAGAATAAGAGGCATATTATTTCTACTGCGTTTGAACATCATGCAGTGCTTCACACTCTGAGAAAGCTGAAGGAGCAGGGCTTTGAGGTGCAGCTGCTGGATGTGGGAGCAGAGGGGAATATTACGGCGGCTCAGGTGGAAGAGGCCATTCGACCGGATACTTGTCTGGTTACGGTTATGTTTGCGAATAATGAGATTGGATCCATTCTTCCTATTGCGGAGATTGGAGAAGTTTGCCGGGCACATGGTGTACTTTTTCATACAGATGCAGTGCAGGCAGCAGGGCATATTCCGGTAAATGTAAAGAAGCAGAATATAGATATGTTATCTCTTTCCGCTCATAAATTTCATGGCCCCAGAGGAATTGGTGCTTTGTATGTGAAACGAGGCATTGAACTGACTGCCCTTATGGAAGGCGGCGGTCAGGAGCGTGGGAAGCGCCCCGGTACGGAGAATCTGCCTGCGATTATGGGGCTGGCGGCTGCGTTGAAAGAAGAGTATACTTTGATGGAAGAAAATACAGTCAAAGTTACTGCCCTGAGAGAACGCCTGATTCAAGGGCTTTCCCAGATTCCATATAGCATTTTAAATGGTCCAAGGGATAATCGATTGCCAGGCAATGTAAATTTCTGCTTTGAAGGCGTATCTGGCGAAAGCCTCCTTCTCCTTCTGGACAGCAAGGGAATCTGCGCCTCCTCCGGTTCCGCCTGTGCCTCTGGCGCTCTTGATCCAAGCCATGTTCTCTTAGCCCTCGGCCTTACTCCCGAGATTGCCCAAGGCTCCCTTCGAATCAGCCTTGACACCTCCAACACCGAGGAAGAAATCGATTACATGCTGGAAGTAATCACCAAGGTGGTAGAACATCTCCGCGGAATGTCAGATGATTGGCAGAAAAAACATTGCGGGGATTGAAAGAATCGTGTATGATACAAGATATGACTTTTAGAATAGTTTTCAATTTTTATGAGGTATAAATATGGAATCAGACAACATGAAGAAAGCATTAATCGCCATGAGCGGCGGCGTAGATTCTTCCGTAGCCGCTTACCTGATGAAAGAGCATGGATACGACTGCATTGGCGTTACCATGAAGCTCTTTCAGAATGAAGACGCAGGCGTAAGCCGCAAGAAAAGCTGCTGTTCTCTGGACGACGTAGAAGACGCCAGAAGTGTAGCCCACAATCTTGGAATCCCATATTATGTATTCAATTTTACCGCAGACTTTAAGAAACAGGTTATGGACCGCTTCGTAGCCGCCTATGAAAACGGCGCGACTCCCAATCCCTGTATTGACTGCAACCGCTATCTGAAGTTCGACAGCCTTTACCATCGTGCAGAGGAACTTGGCTGCCATTATATAGTAACTGGTCACTACGCCAGAATTGAACAGCGAGAAGATGGCAGATACCTTCTGAAAAAAGCAGCTGATCCTGCAAAAGATCAGAGCTATGTCCTTTATTCTCTTACCCAGGAGCAGCTGGCACACACCATGTTCCCACTTGGAGGCATGAACAAACACCAGACACGTATGATCGCCGACCAGCAGAATTTCTACAACGCTGACAAGCCAGACAGCCAGGACATCTGCTTCGTCCCAGATGGAGACTACGCCGGATTTATCCGTCGCTTCACCGGAAAAGACTACCCGGCAGGCGATTTCACAGACAAAGACGGAAATGTACTGGGCCAGCATAAAGGAATTATCGGTTACACGGTAGGCCAGCGAAAAGGTCTTGGCATTGCAGCTGGCAAGCCCGTTTACGTTACTAAAATCTGCCCTGCAGAAAACCGTGTGATCCTTGGAGACAATGAAGATCTGTTCCATCGCGAACTGGATGTGGAAGATTTTAATTTCATCTCCTTTGACACCCCGCCAGCAGAATTTCGCGCAAAAGCCAAAGTCCGCTACCGCCAGAAAGAGCAGTGGGCAACCGTAAAGGTTACTGGAGAGAAAAGTGTACACATCACCTTCGACGAGCCCCAGCGCGCCATCACCAAAGGCCAGGCGGCTGTGCTTTATGATGGAGATGTAGTGATCGGCGGCGGTGTGATCGTAGGCTGATAAATTGCTTTATAATAGATTGACAAAAATATATTGAAGTAAAACAACCAGAAGGAATATAGCCGAAAACTATATTAAATTCTGGTTGTTTTTTCTTATACAGACAAAGAGAAAAAATGAGCTTTCTGAGCGTCTTGAAGCGGTTTCTGGTCAGGTCGTGAATGGTAACTCTGTTTACAAAAAGTTAAGAATATATCTTCATTTTATAGATGACTAACCCCATGGGAAAATGTTACAATAATCTATATCAGGCAGCAAAGTGGGGCGTATAGATCTAAAAAATAATTTTTTCGGTGCGTTCCAGGCAACTACAGTGAAATATTCAGAAATGGAGGTATATGTGGAAAAAAGAAAATTAATCAGAGAATTTCAGTCCCACCAGTCTATTTTGAAAGAAAAAGCCCAGGAGAAAGCCAGAGAATCCGTCAGCGCAGTGCTTCCCATCGTGTTGATCGTACTGGTACTAGGCTTTACTGTGGCGGCACTATCCCCTGGCATACTGGTGGAATTCCTGGTAGGATCCGTACTTGTGATCCTGGGAATGATCTTCTTTTCCATGGGAGCGGAACTGTCTATGACACCTATGGGAGAACATGTGGGAGGCAGTATGCTTCGCACGAAGAAATTAGGATTTATTGTAATCATTGGTTTTATTCTTGGATTCATTATCACAATATCTGAACCGGATCTGCAGGTTCTTGCAGAACAGGTTTCTTCTGTGCCTAATCTGGTGCTGATCTTATCAGTGGCACTTGGTGTTGGCGCGTTTCTTGTTGTGGCATTATTGCGCATCCTTTTTGGAATTGCGCTGCCGCCATTATTATTCGGCTTTTACATTTTCGTATTTATATTGGCACTGTTGGTTCCGGAAAATTTTCTGGCAGTAGTATTTGATTCTGGCGGAGTGACCACCGGCCCTATGACAGTCCCCTTTATTATGGCATTAGGTGTTGGTATTGCATCCATTCGTAACGATAAACATGCCGGAGATGACAGCTTCGGTCTTGTGGCCCTGTGTTCCATTGGCCCTATTCTGGCAGTCCTGATCCTGGGACTTTTGTATCACACAGAAGGCAGCGCTGCCCTGGAAGTGATTTCTGAAGTGGAGAATTCCATAGAACTGGGAAAATTATTTGCAGTTGCTCTCCCGAAATATTTCAAGGAGATCGCCGTATCCTTGTTCTCAATTGTGACATTCTTTGGAATTTTCCAGATTGTTTCACTAAAATTGAATAAAAATGTACTGATCAAAATCTGTATCGGTTTATTTTATACATACATAGGACTTGTGTTGTTCCTTACCGGTGCAAATGTAGGCTTTATCCCGGCTGGAAATTACTTGGGAATGGTACTGGGAAATCTTTCTTACAATTGGATCCTGGTGCCTCTTGGAATGGTGATTGGTTACTTTATTGTAAAAGCAGAGCCCGCTGTGTACGTGCTGATGAAGCAGGTAGAAGAGCTGACCGATGGTGCGATCTCCGGAAAATCCATCCAGATCAGTCTGTCTGTGGGTGTGGCAGTCTCTGTTGGGATATCTATGCTCCGGGTGCTGACTGGAATCTCTATTTTTTATTTCCTGGTGCCAGGTTACGCCATTGCCCTGATACTCAGCCTGTTTGTGCCGAAAATTTTTACTGCCATTGCATTTGACTCCGGTGGTGTAGCCTCCGGACCTATGACAGCCACCTTTCTTCTGCCTCTGGCGCAGGGGGCATGTGGGGCTTTGGGAGGAAATATTGTGACGGATGCTTTTGGAGTAGTGGCAATGGTTGCTATGACACCGCTTATTACTTTGCAGGTGCTGGGCTTGGTTTACCGGGTAAAAGGCGGCGAGCTTGGCAGCAAGGAGAAGGATTTGTCTGCGGACAAAATACCAGTGGAAGCTATTCCGGTGGCAGAATTATTTGAAGAACTGGGAGACACAGAAATTATAGAGCTATAGAAAGCTAAGAAAATAGTGACTGAGTGTTGACTCAAATACATTATAAATGGACAACTATCGTTAGGATTATCTAATAGACGCCGTTTTTGTGTATAACAAAGTGAAAGTACGGATTATGGGAATGATGATTGGGTACACTCAGGAAAGATTATGAATAGTGTTAAATTTTGTAAAGAAAGGAATCATCTATGAGCGAATTATACATGATGGTTACCATCACCAACCGAAAGTATATGCCGAAATTTGCAGCACTTTACAGGGAAAATCAGATAGAAACAGGGACTGTTTCCCTTGGCATGGGAACGGCCGCAAGCTCCATCCTTGACTATATGGGATTAGAAGATGATGAGAAAAGCATCTGTTTTCACTTTGTGACAGCATCCACCTGGAAAAAGGTGAAAAAAGGTTTACAGAACCAGCTGCGGATCGACGTGCCCGGAACCGGGATCGCATTTACCATTCCCATGAGCAGTATTGGCGGAAAGCGGGAATTAGGATTTCTCATTCAGGGGCAGGAGTTTATAAGAGAGGAGGAAAGTACATTGAAAGAGACAAAGCATGAACTGATCGTGGCAATTGCCAATTACGGATATAACACCCAGGTGATGAAAGCCGCAGAAGAGGGTGGTGCAACCGGCGGTACCGTTCTTCACGGAAAAGGTGTGGGAATGAAGCGGGCGGAGCAGTTTCTTGGGGTTTCCCTGGTTTCAGAAAAAGAAGTGATTTTTATTGTAGCAAAAGCAGAGCAGAAAAATGCTATCATGACCGCTATCATGGAAAAAGCTGGGCTCACCTCCAAAGCCGGAACCATCGTATTTTCCCTCCCCGTAACCAGCACTGCCGGACTGCGGATTCTGGAATACGAGGAAGAAAATTCATAATCTCCATATAAACTCCACATAAACATGGTATACTGCAGCTAAGGTGTGAAGGTTAGCAATAGTAAGTTGGAGCTTTTTGCCGCCTTAAGTATTATAAAAGCTATTGTGTGTCAGTTTATAGGAATGTGGAAAGTACAAGGAATAGAGCTTTGGAGAAAAGCCAGATATGGGGAGAGAAAATGAGTTTTATTTTTGTGGTGGAAGATGAATTTGATATACAGGAATTGTTGAAAAAATTTGAAACTGGATCTTTCCGGTTACCAGGTGTGGGAGGAAGAACGAAAAGTGGAGCTTACCCAGAAAGAGTTTGAGCTTTTGAGGGAATTCCTTTTAAACCAGGGACGTGTGCTCACCAGAAATCAGGTTCTGGATGCTGTGTGGGGAACTGATTATTTTGGAGAAGACCGGATTGTGGACACCCATATAAAGAATCTTCGGAAAAAGTTGGAAGGTGATTATATTGATACCATCAGAGGGGTAGGATACCGCATTGATAAAGTACATAAAAAGTAAAATTGGCATAAAAATATTTCTTTTGAACATCGTGATTCTTATGGCTGTTTCAGGGATCACTTATGGATTTGTGGCTGCTTTCATGCCTCTTAGCTATTCTGATTCTCTGGAACGGACATTAGATGCAAAAGCGAAAAAACTGGCAGAATCTTTATCTGGTTATACTTTGGAAAAGGGGGCATTTCTTATAAAGGAATTCAGCAATGCCAACCAATCTAAAGTGGTTCTTTATAATGGAAATGGCGGGCGCGTCTGGGAATGGAATGGACTTGGAGATGAAGGCGTTGTAACGACTGTAATACAGGAAGGAGATAGCGAAACTGTAACGGCGGAAGCTGCAACGGAAGGAAATGAAACGCGGGAACTGGAACAGCGGCGAATGGAGTTTTTTGCAGCCGCATCCCATGAGCTGAAAACACCTGTGACGATTCTAAAAGGGCAGATCGAAGGTATGGAGCAGAATGTGGGAGTTTACAAAGACCGGGACAATTATCTCGCCCGGGCGCGGGAAGTGACGGTCACTTTGCAGAACATGGTTCAGGAAATCCTGATGATTTCCAGAATGGAATCCTGCGGCTTCTCATTAAAGAAAAAAGAAATGGATCTGGCAGAACTGGTGCGGCTTCAGCTGGCAGACCTGAACGAGCTTTTTGAACAGAAAAATATGGAGTTGGAAATCTCTCTGCCAGAGAAGTGCTTTTGCATGGCAGATCCCGGACTTATGGAAATTGTGGTTCGGAATATTCTAGTAAATGCAGCACGATATTCACCTGCTGGGGAAAGAATAAGTGTGAAATTATTTACGAACTATAATGAGGCTTCTTCCACATCTAACTCTTCTCTAGAAGAAATTTCAGATTGCCAAAATTTGAGAGAATCGAAAAGTATGAATGATACATTGAAGATATTTCTGAAAGTGGAAAATACAGGCGTGCACATAAACGAACAAGATCTTCCCCGTCTGTTTGACGCCTTTTACCGCGTAGATTCCTCCCGAAACCGTAAAAACGGCGGCAGTGGGCTGGGGCTTTATATTGTGCGGGAGATTCTGGAACAGCATGAGGCTGAGTATGAAATGAGAAATACAGAGGCAGGCGTTTGCTTCCAAATGAAAATCTAAAAAAGTTTGACATTTTCTCCGCTTTTTAACGTGGAATTATTTGCAGATTAGTGTTATAATTGCGGAAGATTTTATTATGAAAGTCCCGGACGGCAGCCATGAATTCGTCATGCTTGCATGTCGAATTCATGGATATTGGACGGGCTAGACCGTATGAGTAAGTAGGGCGATAGCCTGGATTACGAATGCGGTCGGCAGCTGTGGGAGCGTCATAGGCGCGGAACAGCTGACTTTCATATATAGTGATGTCGTCGATAGACGACATTTCCATTTTAGTAGAAGGTGAAAGAAAATGTCAACATCCATGACAAAAGGAAATCCACTGAAGCTGATGCTCCAGTTTGCGTTTCCGCTGCTGATCGGAAATCTTCTTCAGCAGACTTATAACATTATTGATGCAGCGATTGTTGGTCAGATCCTTGGTGCTAAGGCTCTTGCAAGTGTAGGTGCCAGCAGCAGTATCCAGTTTCTGGTATTGGGCTTTTGTATGGGAAGCTGTACTGGGTTTGGTGTGCCGGTGGCGAAATACTTTGGTGCTGGCAAAATCGACCAGATGAAAAACTATGTATTTAACGGTGCACTTCTCACAGCAGGAATTGCAGTGATCCTGACTACAGTCTGCTCTGTTTTCTGTCCGCAGATCCTGCATATGCTTTCTGTGCCGGAAGATATTTATGATAATGCTTATGCGTACCTGCTGATCATATTCCTGGGTATGCCCTTTACCTTATTGTACAATTATCTGTCCAGTATTTTGCGTTCCGTTGGGGACAGCAGGACTCCATTTATGTTTCTGGCGCTGTCAGCAATCCTGAACATTTTCCTGGATCTGTTTTGTATCGTAGTGCTGAAATGGGGCTGCGCAGGTGCTGCCATTGCTACTATCACGGCACAGGCGATCAGTGGAATTTTGTGTCTTATTTTTATTGCAAAGAAAATGAATCTACTCTGGCTTCCGAAAGTAAGCCGCAGGGCCAATAAGGATGCTGCTGGGGAACTTCTTATGATGGGAATTCCTACAGGACTTCAGTTTTCCATTACAGCCATCGGCAGCATGGTGATGCAGTCTGCTAATAACGGGCTTGGAAGTGTGTATGTTTCCGGATTTACAGCTGGAATGAAGATCAAGCAGTTTACCATGTGTCCTTTTGATGCTATTGGAACTGCAGTTTCTGTATTTTGCAGCCAGAATCTTGGGGCAAAGCAGCCAGAGCGTATCCGCAAAGGCCTGAAACAGGGAATGGCAGTTGCTGTGGCATATGGTGTTTTTGCAGGATTGATCCTGATCTTTGCCGGAAGACCTTTGTCTATGATTTTTGTCAGCAAAGGTTCCGCTGATGTGCTGGATGCGTCTGCAAAATATCTGCGCTGTATGGGATATTTCTATTGGACACTTGGTATTTTGAACGTAACCCGAATGGTAACCCAGGGCCTTGGCTTTTCCACAAGAGCCGTATTTTCCGGCGTGACAGAAATGCTCGCCCGTACCATTGTCAGTCTGGGGTTTGTAGGCACCTTCGGATTTACAGCAATCTGTTTCGCAGATCAGACAGCATGGGTAGCTGCAAGCCTCTATATTGCGCCCACCTGTTTCTATTGTATTAAGAAAGCGACGAAGATGATCATGGCGGATGAAAATGTGATGCAGAAGACGGTATAAGAATACTAGAGTCTTTTTCAAACACGCTCTAGAGCTGTTTTAACGTGCTCTTAAAATCGTTCCTAGAATCTACACGTTCCACTTTGCGGTATATTTTACCGAAATTTGGTTTTCGTAGCCCGGAGTTGTTTCGCTATAAACTCCACAGAAATCACAAATAACTTACATATGGAATACAAGAAAATGCTCTATTCTTCTTAATGTAATCAAAAAGAAGAAAGGAGCATTTTTTATGAAAACAATGCAGAAAAACAAAGGGATGAAAAAAAGAGGAAAAGGGCTGGCACTGGGAATCTGTGCAGCAATTCTGGGTACTGTTGGTGTGACTGGTATACCGCAGGCGGTGGCATGGGCGTATGCAGAGAGTTATACGGATGCAGACGGAAAGATGGTGACTAAAATTTATGCAAATGGAAACACAGACACTGTGACAGATGAAACGGATGAAGTGACATCGACTGAGCAGGGAAGCACCACAGAATCCAATGTAGGATCTGCAGTAGATGATTTTTCCATAACAGTTGTGCGGGATGGACAGAATCCGGATGATAAAGCGGATGCAAAGGTAGAGGCGGCAGAGGATTCGGCTGTAGACCTGGTGGAGTATCTTGCTGATGGCGATAGTTATCTTTATAAGGCACTGGGGCTGGAATATGACGAAGCGCAGAAAGCCTGGGTATGGAAAGGAAAATCAGTTTATGCGATCTGGTATGGAGATGCGAGGCTGACTATTTATGGAAATGTAAAGACAGAAGGCAAGAACTGTCTGCATATTACCTGGGAAAGCGGAGATGGGACTGCTGCATTTAAGGTGCAGGAGATGACAAAAGACGAGTTGGAGAAGGCGTATTTAGCTGGTTAAATTGCTATTTTGTGTGCTGGTTCCCCGGACGCGATTTTACAATGTATATTCACCGCCGTGCGTCGCAACGTTCCGGTGAGCTAGCTGGTAACTACCACTAAGACGCTCGGGAGAGCCCTCGCGCCTAAGTCTCCGTAACCATCGGATCGCGCCTCCACTAAAACCGCTCCTGAAATGCACGGCTACATGAATATACATTGCCCGAATGCGTCCGTCTTGAACAACTTTTAACCCACTAAATAGTAAATCCACGGTGGCAAAGAGGAAGTTCCCCTGGTCGCCGCTTTTTACGTTTGAGATTAGAGGAATAAAATAGAAGCACGAGTTTTATAATAGAATAGAACTTATTTTTGAGGAGACATCCTATGCTTGGAAAGGCAATAAGAAAGGCGGTTTTGCCAATTTTACTGGCCAGTCTCATGGTGGGGTCTGGCTGTCGGATTACATATGCGGAGGAACAGCAGCAAACCACGGAGTCAGAAGCAGCTACCGATGACACTCTTGTGCAGGCTCCCTCCGCCCTTTTGATGGAAGCCGGTACAGGCACCGTAATTTACGAAAAAGATCCGGACACCAGGCGCAGCCCGGCAAGTATTACAAAGATCATGACCTTGATTCTGATTTTTGATGCGCTGGAGAACGGCACCCTAAAAATGGATGACATTGTGACTACCAGTGCCTATGCCAAATCCATGGGCGGCTCCCAGGTATTTCTGGAGGAAGGAGAAACCCAGGATGTGGAAACCATGATCAAGTGCATTGTGATCGCGTCAGGAAATGATGCAAGCGTGGCCATGGCAGAACACATTGGTGGCAGCGAGCAGGAATTTGTGCGGCAGATGAATGAGCGGGCAGCAGGGCTTGGAATGGAGAATACCCATTTTGTGGACTGTTGTGGATTGACAGAATCCACAGATCACTACACAACTGCCCGGGACATTGCCATTATGAGCCAGGAACTGATCACCAAATATCCGAAAATCCTGGAATATTCCTCTATCTGGATGGAAAATATCACCCATGTGACCAGACAAGGCTCCAAAGAGTTTGGCTTAACGAACACCAACAAGCTCCTTCGCAGCTATGACGGATGTGTAGGATTGAAAACCGGAAGCACCAGTCTGGCAAAGTATTGCGTATCTGCTGTGGCGTCCCGAAATAACATTACCCTAATTTCCGTAGTTATGGCAGCGCCCGATTACAAGGTCCGTTTCAAAGATGCCGCCGCCATGCTGAACTACGGTTTTTCCAAATGCAGTCTTTACACAGACGAAAATCCCGAAAACCTTCCCCAGATAGAAGTGCGAAAAGGAACCAGGTCCACCACAGAAGTAAAATATGAAAAGAACTTCCAGTATCTGAGCACCGATGGAAAAACCATAGGCGAAGTGGAGCGAAAACTGAATCTGGAAACACAGGTTCAGGCACCTGTAAAAGAAGGCGACGTTGCCGGGACTCTGGAGTATTACCAGAATGGACAAAAGCTTGGGGAGGTCAACATTCTTTTTTCTGAAACCATAGAGAAAGCCACTTATAAAAATTGTCTGGAGAAAATAATTGCAGAAGCATTTTGACAAAACTGTTATGTTCGGTTTATAATAAACTCTGTATGAAAATTTTTGCAGCTGCCATACAAAAATACAGCGGCAAAACCGGAGGAGAATCACATGAAACAAGAGAAAAAACAGCCTGGCAGACTGAAAATGCTGGCAGGCTATTATAAACCATATAAAGGACTGTTCCTGGCGGATCTGTTTTTTGCATTTCTGGGTGCGGCGGTAACCCTGATCATTCCGCTGCTTGTCCGCTATATTATGACCTCAGTAAGCGAAATGCCGGTCCAGGAAGCCAAGGCCATCATTCTGAAAATTGGAATCGGAATGCTGGCACTGATCCTGGTGCAGCTGGGAAGCCGCTTCTTTATCACCTATTATGGCCATATGATGGGCGCTTACATTGAGCACGACATGCGAAATGAGATATTCAGCCACTATCAGAAGCTCTCTTTTGCATTCTATGATAACCAGAAAGTAGGTCATCTGCTTTCCAGAATTACAAGTGACCTTTTTGACATTACAGAGCTTCTCCACCATGGACCGGAGGATATTCTGATCTCTGTGATCAAGCTGTTTGGCGCGCTGATCATTCTTATGAATGTGAAGCCCCAGATGGCGTTGCTTTGTTTTGCAGTTGTGATCATTATGCTGATCTACGCGCTGGTCTACAATAAGAATATGAAAAGCGCCTTTAAAGAGAACCGTGTGCGCATGGGCGAGATCAACAGCCAGATCGAAGACAGTCTTTCCGGAATCCGCGTGGTAAAATCCTTCGGAAATGAGAAGCGAGAGATTGAGAAATTCCGCAAAGGCAACGAGCGCTTCGTGGAGGCCAAGCGGGTGACCTACCATTATATGGCTGGTTACCATGCCGGAATGGACGCTTTTACGACACTGATCACGGTTGTGGCATTGATTTCCGGAGCTATGTTCCTGGCATCTGGAAGCATAAGCGCCACAGATCTTGTTACCTTCCTTTTGTATATTAACAACTTCACAGAGCCGGTTACCAAGCTGGTAAACTTTACCGAGCAGTTCCAGAACGGCTACAGCGGTTACGACCGCTTCCTGGAAATGATGTCCATTGCGCCGGATATTGAGGATGCACCGGACGCTGTTTCCCTGGACCATGTTGAGGGAGATATTCGTTTTGAGAACGTATCCTTCCATTATGAGGATCATGATGAGAAAGTCCTTTCCAATGTAAATCTGGAGGTAAAGCCTGGTGATTATGTTGCCCTTGTAGGTACTTCCGGGGCAGGAAAAACTACTCTCTGCAGTCTGATCCCCAGATTTTATGATGTTTCATCCGGTGCCATTTATCTGGATGGAAAAGATATCCGAAAGATCAAACTGAAGGATCTTCGTAATCAGATCGGAATCGTGCAGCAGGATGTATACCTGTTTGCTGGAAATATTATGGAAAATATCCGCTACGGCCGCCCAGATGCCACAGATGAGGAGGTCATTCGCGCCGCCAAGCTTGCCAATGCCCACGATTTTATTATGGAAATGCCAGACAATTACGGCACAGACATTGGACAGCGCGGTGTGAAGCTCTCAGGAGGACAGAAACAGCGCCTTTCCATTGCAAGAGCCTTCTTGAAGAATCCACCGATCCTGATCTTTGACGAGGCTACTTCCGCTTTGGATAACGAGAGCGAGAAGGTAGTACAGGAGTCTCTGGAGCGTCTTGCAAAAGACCGGACCACCTTCGTGATTGCCCACAGACTTTCCACCATCCGCAACGCAAGAAGGATTCTGGTACTGACTGAGGACGGAATTGCAGAAGAAGGCACCCATCAGGAACTGATGGAAAAAGACGGCGTTTACGCCAAACTTTGTAAAGCTGGATTGTAAAAGTTGTGGCATCCCAAAAGCTATGAATGAGCTGAATGAGCTTATATATTGGAGGAATTACAGCATGAAGGAAATAAGAACAGAAGACGCAGTAGGTCATATCCTCTGCCATGATATCACGCAGATCATCAAAGATAAGAAAAAAGGAGTCCTGTTTTCCAAAGGACATATTGTAAAAGAAGAAGACGTTCCGTTACTCCTTTCCGTTGGAAAAGAACATCTCTTTGTGTGGGAAAAGAAAGAGGGTATTCTTCATGAAAATGAAGGCGCCGATATTTTATATAAAATCTGTGCTGGAGCTTCCATGCATGGAACAGACGTGAAAGAGGGCAAGATCGAGCTGGTCGCTGACGAAGATGGAGTGTTGAAAATCCGCCGAGATGCCCTTCTGGCAGTGAACTCTCTGGGAGAGATGATGATCGCCTCCCGCCACGGAGATTTTCCAGTGAAAAAAGGAGATAAACTGGCAGGCACCAGGATCATTCCCCTTGTGATCGAAAAGGAAAAAATGGACAAAGCTGTGGAAACCGCTGGTCCGGAACCTATTTTTTCCATTCTTCCCTATCACTTCAAGAAAGTGGGAATCGTCACAACCGGAAGTGAGGTAAAAAAAGGCCTGATCCAGGACACCTTTACCCCTGTGCTTAGAGAAAAACTTGCCGAATATCCAACGGAAGTGATCGGCCAGACCACTCCGGGAGATGACAAGGCACAGATCACAGCCGATATTATGGAATTTATTAACCAGGGCGCAGACATGGTAGTCTGCAGCGGCGGCATGAGCGTAGACCCTGATGACCGTACCCCTGGCGGAATCCGTGACACCGGAGCCAGGGTAGTCACCTACGGTGCACCAGTACTGCCAGGCGCCATGCTTCTCATTGCTTACTACGAGAAAGATGGAAAACGCATCCCGATCCTTGGACTGCCTGGCTGTGTTATGTATGCGAAGCGCACTGTATTCGACCTGGTTCTTCCAAGAATCATGGCAGACGATGAGATTTTAGCAGAAGAAGTGGCAGCATACGGAGAAGGCGGTCTCTGCCTGAACTGTAAAGTCTGTACCTTCCCGAATTGCGGATTTGGAAAGTGAGCAGTTCTAGAAATCAAAATTTGAACCAATTACAAAGCATTTAAGGAGATTTATGGAAAAATTCCGAACGGTAACCTATGAAGTCCACAACCCTAAAATAAAAAACTGCGTGCGCTTTGCCGTCCTTGCAGATCTTCACGGAACCATTTTCGGCAAAGAAAACAGTGTTCTGCTGCAAAAAATCCAGGAATATGCCCCAGACGCCATTCTTCTTGCCGGAGACATGGTAGTCAGGATGGATCCCTCTACCCTGGAAACTGCCAGGAAGCTGCTTGGCACACTGGCGAAGGATTTTCCCATTTTTTACGCTATGGGAAACCACGAAACCAAAATGAAGGCAGAAGGGCACATTTATCGGAATGAGTACCTGGAATATCAGTCAGAACTAGAACAGAAGGGGATCTGTTTTCTGGCAAATGAGAAGACCAAAGTCGTTCTGGCAGGCAATCTCTTTGTGATAAATGGACTGGAACTTCCACTGGAATACTATCACAAGCCTTTTTCCCCGAAGCTTAGGGATGAAAAACTGGAAGAGCTTATGGGAAAACCAGATCCGGAAGCCATCAATATTCTGCTTGCCCATAACCCTAAATATGGCAAAGCCTATTTTCGCTGGGGCGCAGATCTGATCCTGTCTGGACATTACCATGGCGGCGTGCTCCGTTTTTCCAGACATGTGGGAGCCATCAGTTCCCAGTTTATACCTTTTCCCAAATACTGCTGCGGCGATTTTTATAAAAATGGCAAATGCATGATCGTAAGTGCAGGTCTTGGGGAACACACCGTGCCTCTTCGGATCCACAATCCAAGAGAGCTGATCTTTATAGAAATGAAACCGTAAGGGAGAGGAAAGTTCATGGCAATTCCCGTAAAACTGAATGTTTTTGAAGGACCGCTTGATCTGCTCCTTCACCTTATAGATAAGAATAAAATTGATATTTATGATATACCGATTGTAGACATCACAGACCAGTACATGGAATACATTCATGCCATGGAAAAAGAAGACCTTGGTGTGATGAGTGAATTTATGGTCATGGCCGCCACCCTTCTGGATATCAAATGCCGGATGCTCCTTCCAAAAGAAGTGAATGAGGAGGGAGAAGAGGAAGACCCGAGAGCCGAGTTGGTTCAGAAGCTTTTGGAATATAAGATGTACAAGTATATGTCTTATGAACTGAAGGACAAGATGGATGATGCCAGCGGCGTTTATTTCCGTGGACCGGATGTGCCAAAGGAAGTGCTTCAGTACCGGGAGCCAGTGGATCCTTCGGAACTTCTGGCCGGTCTTACCCTGGAAAAATTAAATGCCATTTATCAGTCCATTATACGTCGGCAGGATGACAGGCGAGACCCGATCCGAAGCCAGTTTGGCAAGATCGAGAAGGAAGAGGTCAGCCTTTCCGATAAAATGCTGGAGATGAAAGAATTTGCAAAAACCCATAGAAAATTCAGCTTCCGCGAACTTCTTAAGAAACAGTGCTCTAAGGTACAGGTGATCGTTACCTTCCTTTCTGTGCTGGAATTGATCAAAATGGGACACATCCATGTGGTTCAGGAAGAAATTTTTGACGATATTCAGATTGATGTTGTAACAGAACCGGAGACATGGAAGAATCTGACGGAATTTGCAGAGGAAGAAGGATAATATATGGAAATAAAACGATTAGAAGGTGCTATTGAGGCCATTCTTTTTGCAATGGGAGAATCTGTGGAACTTGGGCAGATCGCGAAGGCAATCCAGCAGGATAAGCCGACTACAGAGAAGCTGATCCACAATCTGATGGATAAATATGAGGATGAAGGCAGGGGAATCCAGATCATTGAACTGGAGGATTCTTACCAGCTTTGTACCAAGCGGGATTATTACGGCTGCCTGATCCGCATTGCCATGCAGCCTAAGAAACCGGCTCTTACTGATGTTATGCTGGAGACTTTGTCCATTATTGCGTATAAACAGCCGGTTACCAAAGCGGAGATCGAGAAGATCCGAGGGGTAAAAAGTGACCATGCAGTAAATAAGCTGGTGGAGTATAATCTGGTTAAGGAATTAGGAAGGCTGGATGCCCCGGGAAGACCGATCCTTTTTGGAACCACGGAAGAATTTCTCCGTACCTTTGGGGTACAGGGTCTGGAGGAGCTGCCTGCTGTGGATCCGGTGAAAATGGCGGATTTCAAGGCAGAGGCGGAAGAGGAAGTCCAGCTGAAGCTGGATGTGTAGGATAGCGTACAGGACAGGAGAGGATAAAAATGCCAACAACATATGCACATGATCTGTTTGGGCAGAAAGTATACAGACAGATGCCAGATGAGGTAAAGAAGAGCATCCGGGAAAATGGAGAACTGTATCGCATTGGTCTTCACGGACCGGATATTTTCTTCTATTATTTTATTTTTGAAAATCACGTAAGCAGGGTGGGATACCGGATGCATAAAGAAAAAGCCCGGGCATTTTTTACCCAGGGCATGGCGCAGATCAGAGAGACAAAGGATGAGGCGCTTCTGGCCTATCTTCTTGGCTTTGGCTGCCATTATCTTCTGGATTCCTCCTGCCATCCTTTTGTCAATGAGATGAATGACAGGGGAAGGATTTCCCACAGCCTTCTGGAAATTGAATTTGACCGCTTTCTTATGGAAGAAAATGGGAAGAATCCTTATGCCTATTATCCTTCTGACTGTATTAAAGCAACGAAGAAAAATGCAGAAGAGATCCACAAAGCATTTCCTCTTGTAAAAAAAAGGGATATTCTTCTTAGTCTGAAGCTGATGAAATTTATGACCAATCAGCTGGTCTGCGACGACGGCGGTACAAGACGTGCACGCTTGTCGAAAATTTCCAGTCTGGGAGGAAGAAAGGCCCAGTCTGCTTTGATCGATCACTATATGATGGCTCAGCCAGCAGGGGGCAGCAGGGAACCGGTGGAAGAGCTGAATGAATTATTTGAAAGAGCGGTGGAAGAAGCACCAGCAGAATTGCTGGAACTCTATCAGCTTTCCAAAGAGGACAGACCCCTGTCTGATCGTTGGAATATGACTTACAACGGTTAATAAAATTAGTTTCAGGGACAGGTGTTTATAAGAAGCTGTCCCTGTTTTTTGTATACACGGCAGCAAGCTAGAGAGTGTTTTGCATAGTTAGGGACAGGTCCGCGTAAAATACTATAAATGTGGAATGTGGGGTGGACTATGAAAAGCAGATACAGATTCCTTATTTTTACGCTGACTGTTGTACTTACTTTGTGCACCGCTGTCCAGGCAGCAGGAAGCACCGGCACAAATGAAAAACAGGCTGTCAGTTCCAGTGTGCAGATGATACCGGCAGCAGTTGATATGAAAGAAACAGATGGGCCGGGAAATCTCTATGCCTTATCCGCAGTTCTCATGGATGGGGATACCGGCAGGGTACTCTATGAAAAAGAAGGTTACACAGCACGTCCGAATGCCAGCACCACAAAAGTAATGACCTGTATCCTGGCCCTGGAAAACGGCGCAGGAGATGACTATGTGGAAGTGTCAAAAAATGCCGCCTCCCAGCCGGAGGTAAAGCTGAACCTGAAAGAAGGAGAGCAGTACTATTTAGAAGATCTTCTTTATTCTTTAATGCTGAAAAGCCACAATGACACAGCTGTGGCGATCGCGGAGCACATTGGCGGTTCTGTGGAAGGCTTTGCCAGGATGATGAATGAAAAGGCGAAAGAGATCGGGTGCACCAATACCCATTTTGTTACCCCAAACGGTCTTGACAGTGCAGATGCCGGCGGCATTCACCAGACAACTGCCCGTGATCTTGCCCTGATCATGAGCTATGCCATAAAAAATAAAACGTTTCTTCATATTACACAGACCAGAGATTATTCCTTCTCCGATATTTCCGGGAAAAGACAGTTTTCCGTACACAATGCAAATGCGTTTCTGGATATAACACAGGATGCAGTTTCCGGAAAAACCGGTTTCACGGGAAATGCAGGCTATTGTTATGTGGCCGCCTGTGAAAATGAAGGGAGAACCTTTATCATTTCCCTCCTTGGCTGCGGCTGGCCCAATAACAAGACATATAAGTGGAAGGATACCATGAAGCTGTTGGAATATGGAAAAGCGAATTTCCATAAGGAAACATACTGGCAGGAACCGAAGATCCCGGAAATCCCGGTAAGTGATGGAATTGGGGAAGAAACTGCAGAAGGTTCAAAAAAATATATGTCAGAGAAGAGTGAAAAAACAGGAGATGCTTATATAAAGGGTGAAATCCAGATAACGGATTCAGATAAGAAGAAACAGATCCTCTTAAAAGACGGGGAAAAAGTCACCTGCCACCTGCGCCTTGAGAAAAATTTGACAGCTCCGGTGAAAAAAGGACAGCAGATCGGCCAGGTGACCTTCAGCCTTGGAGAACTGGTGCTGGACAACTACTTTGTGACAGCAGATCGTAATATCGTCAAAATCACCTATTTATGGTGTGTAAACAAGGTGTTTCATGACTTTTTTCACTAAAAAGCCTGACAGAATCTGTATGATATATCAAAAAATCCCCCGAAAATCGAGGGATTTTTTTGCATAAAAACACGGAAAACTATTGAAAAATTGTGTGAAAAAATGTACAATTAGAATCGGCAGAATTTTTGGTTATACTTTAAAATTTTTATAAAATGGAGGGCAAGAAAGAATGAGTAACGCAACACAAAGCTTAGCGGGCACAAGAATCACTTCTTTGCTTGACGCGAACAGTTTTGTTGAGATCGGCCAAAGTGTAACAGCCAGAAATACAGATTTCAACATGACTGAGAAAAAAGCACCTTCAGACGGTGTTATTACCGGATATGGTGTAATCGATGGAAATCTGGTGTATGTGTACAGCCAGGACGTTTCTGTACTGAACGGAACTGTTGGTGAAATGCATGCCAAGAAGATTACCAGACTTTATGATATGGCTATGAAGACCGGTGCCCCGGTGATCGGCCTGATCGACTGCGCAGGTCTCCGTCTCCAGGAGGCAACTGACGCACTGGAAGCATTCGGTGAAATTTATATGAAACAGACTCTGGCATCCGGACTGATCCCACAGATCACAGGTATCTTCGGTACCTGCGGCGGTGGTATGGCACTTGTACCGGCACTGACAGACTTCACTTTTGTAGAAGAGAAGAAGGGTAAACTGTTTGTAAATACCCCGAACGCCCTTGAGGGCAACCACGTTTCCAAATGTGACACATCCGCTGCCAAATTCCAGAGCGAAGAGACAGGTCTTGTAGACGGAATCGGCACTGAGGATGAGATCCTTGGAAAGATCCGTGAACTCGTAACATATCTGCCATCTAACTGCGAAGACACTGATTCTTACATGGAGTGCACAGACGACCTGAACCGTGTATGCGAGGATATTGAGAACTGCACAGGCGACACAGCCATTGCACTTTCCAGAATCGCTGATAACGGCCAGTTCTTCGAGGTAAAAGCTGACTATGGCAAGAGCGTTGCTGTTGGATTTATCAGACTGAACGGTGCTACCGTTGGTGCTGTTGCAAACAGAAGCGAGAGCTATGACGCAGAAGGCAATAAGGTTTGGGAGTCCGACGGAACCCTTAGCGCACGCGGCGCAAGAAAAGCAGCAGAGTTCGTAAAATTCTGTGACGCTTTTGAGATCCCGGTACTTACTCTTACAAATGTTAACGGCTTCAAGGCTACTGTATGTGGTGAGAAGATGATGGCGAAATCCGTTGGAGCACTGGTTCATGCATTTGCAGACGCTACTGTTCCGAAGGTAAATGTTGTGATCGGCAAAGCATTTGGAACCGCTTACACAGCTATGAACAGCAAAGCAATCGGCGCAGACATGGTATATGCATGGGAGAACGCAGAAATCGGTATGATGGACGCTGACCTTGCAGCTAAGATCATGTATGCAGGCGATGACGCAGCATCTCTTACTGAGAAGGCAGCTGAGTACAGAGAACTTCAGAACTCTGTTTCCTCCGCAGCAGCAAGAGGATATGTTGACACCATTATCAGCCCGGCTGATACAAGAAAATATGTGATCGGAGCATTTGAAATGCTGTTCACAAAAAGGGAAGAACGTCCGTCCAAGAAACATGGCACGGTCTAAGCGAGGTGGAGCATATGAAACAGATTTTTAAGAAAGTATCCTCCCTTTGCACAGTACTTCTCATGATGGCAGTGCTTACACTTACCGGCGTTTCTTCTGTATGGGCCGCTGATGAGGTAGATGACACTGTTAAACAGACACTGATCACCACTGCTGAGGGACTTACCGATACGATCGTTGCATTAAGTGATGAGGACATCGATAACTATTCCCAGTCATCTGATGCGTTTACTGTTGGAGCCATGACTGCATGGGCAGGCTCCAAGGCTGAGCTGGGCGCACTGAAGGAGAGAACCGGCGAGACAGAGGTGAAGGCTTCTGACGACGGATACACCGTTACCGTACCGGCTTCCTTCGAGAAGGCAGATGCAAACTTTGTTTATGTTTTTGATGGTTCTACAGGAGCACCTACATCCCTTACTGTTGATGTGCAGTACTCCATGGCTGAGACCTTAAGAAGAGCCGTTATGAATACCATCATGGGTATTGCAATCGTATTCATCATTCTTATTTTCCTGAGCTTCCTGATCTATCTGTTCAGATTCATCCCGAATCCGGAAGCAAAGAAAAAAGCTCAGGCAGCAGCACCTGCACCTGCTCCAGTGGCAGCTCCGGCAGAAGAGGTACAGGAAGCAGCAGATGATACAGAACTGATCGCGGTTATCGCAGCAGCAATTGCAGCAGCTGAGGGAACCACTACCGATGGATTCGTTGTTCGTTCCATCCGCAAAATCAATCGTAAAAAGAGATAAATACAGGAGGATCCTAAAATGAAAAGTTATACAATTACCGTTAACGGAACAGCATATGAAGTAACTGTTGAGGAGACAGGAAGCGTTTCCGCACCAGTAGCAGCAGCACAGGCAGCAGCTCCGAAAGCAGCACCGGCACCGAAGGCAGCTCCTAAGGCAGCAGCTGGAGCAGTAAAGGTTGCAGCTTCCGTACCTGGAAAGGTTCTGAAAATCGCAGCAAGCGTTGGACAGGCTGTAAAAGCTGGTGACAACATTGTAATCCTGGAATCCATGAAGATGGAGATCCCGGTTGTAGCTCCTCAGGACGGAACCGTTGCAAGCATTGATGTTGCAGAAGGTGCCTCTGTAGAAAATGGAGATACCCTGGCAACAATGAACTAAGTCGGGAGGTAATAGGATGTCTTACGTAGCAGACACTTTGTCCAACCTGATCCATCAGACCGCATTCTTTAATCTGACATGGGGTAACTACCTGATGATCGTGGTTGCTTGTGTATTCTTATATCTTGCCATTGCAAAGGGATTCGAGCCTCTTCTGCTTGTTCCGATTGCATTTGGTATGCTCCTTGTTAATATTTATCCGGACATTATGGCCAATCCGGAAGACATGTCCAACGGCGTTGGCGGTCTTCTTCATTACTTCTACATCCTTGATGAGTGGAGTATTCTTCCTTCCCTTATTTTCATGGGTGTAGGTGCCATGACAGACTTCGGTCCGCTGATCGCGAACCCGAAGAGCTTCCTGATGGGTGCTGCAGCGCAGCTTGGTATCTACATGGCTTATTTCCTTGCAATCTTCCTTGGATTCAACGGAAAAGCAGCAGCAGCGATCTCCATCATCGGTGGTGCAGATGGCCCAACCTCCATTTTCCTTGCTGGTAAGCTTGGCCAGACAGCTCTTATGGGACCGATCGCCGTGGCGGCATATTCCTATATGTCACTGGTTCCGATCATCCAGCCTCCGATCATGAAACTGTTTACTACTGAGAAAGAGCGTAAGATCAAGATGGAGCAGCTTCGTCCTGTATCCAAGCTTGAGAAGATCCTCTTCCCAATCGTGATCACAATCGTTGTCTGCATGATCCTTCCTACAACAGCTCCTCTGGTTGGTATGCTTATGCTTGGTAACCTGTTCAGAGAGTGCGGCGTTGTAAAACAGCTTACAGAGACAGCTTCCAATGCACTTATGTACATTGTAGTTATCCTTCTTGGTACATCTGTTGGTGCTTCCACAAGTGCAGAGGCATTCCTGAATGTAGATACTCTGAAGATCGTTGTATTAGGTCTTGTAGCATTTGCATGTGGTACCTTCGGCGGTGTTATGCTTGGAAAGCTTATGTGCAAACTTACAGGCGGCAAGATCAATCCGCTTATCGGTTCCGCTGGTGTATCTGCGGTACCTATGGCAGCCCGTGTTTCCCAGAAGGTTGGTGCTGAGGCTGATCCTACCAACTTCCTTCTGATGCATGCAATGGGACCAAACGTTGCCGGTGTTATCGGTACAGCCGTTGCTGCCGGAGCATTCATGGCTATTTACGGAATCTAATAATGATACCAGAAATTCGGAATTTTCCCGGTCTTCTATGAGGAGACTGGGGAGTCCGGATGAACTAAATAAATAAGGAGAACAATTATGGCAGAAATTGAAAAAAAACCTGTTAAAATTGTGGAAACCATTCTGCGTGATGCACATCAGTCCCTGATTGCAACCCGTATGACAACAGAGCAGATGCTTCCAATCGTTGATAAACTTGATAAAGTAGGCTACCATGCAGTTGAGTGCTGGGGCGGTGCTACTTTCGATGCAAGCCTTCGTTTCCTTCATGAGGATCCGTGGGAAAGACTTCGTAAATTACGTGACGGATTCAAGAACACCAAGCTGCAGATGCTTTTCCGTGGCCAGAACATTCTTGGATATCGTCCATACGCTGATGATGTAGTAGAGTACTTTGTTCAGAAATCTCTGGCAAACGGTATCGATATCATCCGTATTTTCGACTGTATGAACGATCTTCGTAACCTTCAGACTGCTGTACATGCTGCAAACAAAGAGCATGGCCATGCACAGGTTGCTCTTTCCTATACACTTGGTGATGCTTATACTCTTGAGTACTGGACAAGCATTGCAAAACGTATCGAGGAAATGGGTGCAGATTCCATCTGTATCAAAGATATGGCTGGACTTCTTCTTCCATACAAGGCAACCGAGCTTGTTACAGCCCTGAAAGAGACTGTTAAGATCCCGATCGACCTTCATACACATTACACCTCTGGTGTAGCTTCCATGACTTACTTAAAAGCTGTTGAAGCTGGTGTTGATATCATCGATACTGCAATGTCTCCATTTGCACTGGGTACTTCCCAGCCTGCAACTGAGGTTATGGTTGAGACCTTCAAGGGTACTCCATACGATACAGGATTTGACCAGCAGCTTCTTGCTGAGATTGCAGATTACTTCCGTCCAATGCGTGACGAGGCTCTTGAGAGCGGTCTTCTGAATCCGAAGAACCTTGGCGTAAACATCAAGACTCTTCTGTATCAGGTACCAGGCGGTATGTTATCCAACCTTACTTCCCAGCTGAAAGAGCAGCATGCAGAAGACAAGTTCTACGATGTTCTTGAGGAAGTTCCGCGTGTACGTAAAGACCTTGGTGAGCCGCCGCTTGTTACTCCGTCTTCCCAGATCGTTGGTACACAGGCTGTATTTAACGTTCTTATGGGCGAGAGATACAAGATGGTTACCAAAGAGACAAAGGATGTTCTCAGCGGAAAATACGGCGCAACAGCGAAACCATTCAATCCGGAAGTTCAGAAGAAGTGCATTGGCGATACAGAGCCGATCACCTGCCGCCCGGCAGACCTTCTTGACAACGAGCTGGATAAACTTGAGGGCGAGATGGCTCAGTACAAAGTGCAGGATGAGGACGTTCTGTCCTACGCACTGTTCCCACAGGTTGCTACTGACTTCTTCAAGTATCGTCAGGCTCAGGAGACAAAGGTTGATGAGACCGCTGCTGATACCAAGAACGGAGCATATCCGGTTTAATCAGTGATGAATAAGGATTCCTATGGGGCAGTCTATACGCTGATTCCATAGAAATTATGACGAAAGACACGTGCAGAGAAGATTATTTGCACGTGTCTTTTTAAAAAATATACGTAAAATCTGTCCATGAGCCCGTATGAAGAAAGTGAATGATATAGGCTCATAGACGGATTTGTGAAAGGTATCTAAATGAGTAAAATACTGATCGTAGGCGGCGGAGCTGCCGGAATGATGGCGGGTGTATATCTGGCAAGGACAGGACATGAGGTCCACATTCTGGAGAAAAATGAAAAGCTTGGAAAGAAAGTGTATATTACAGGAAAAGGCAGATGTAATGTTACAAATAATTGTGACACGGAAGAACTGTTCCGGGCGGTTATGTCTAATCCAAAATTCCTTTACAGTGCTTTTTATTCCTTTACCCCTCAGGATGTAATGGAGTTCTTTGAAGAAGCGGGAGTTCCACTAAAGACAGAGAGAGGCAACCGGGTTTTCCCAGTATCTGATCATTCTTCCGATATTATCCGGGGGCTGGAGAGAGAACTGAAGAAAGCCGGAGCCCATATCCATCTTCGTACAGAAGTGAAAAGGGTGAATGTCAGTCCATACGAAGAACCGGATGTGGAAGAGAAAAAGGCACATCACAGCAGAGCAGTAGGCGTAGAACTGGCGGACGGAAGCTTTCTGGAAGGGGACGCCGTTCTGGTTGCCACAGGAGGCCTTTCTTATCAGTCTACAGGTTCTACTGGTGATGGCTACCGTTTCGCACAGGAGACAGGGCATAAAGTGACGGATCTTTCCCCATCTTTGGTCCCTCTTCGCACAAAGGAGGATTACATTCCCAGACTTCAGGGCCTTTCCCTGAAAAATACAGAGCTTACCATTAAATCTGGCAAGAAAGTTCTTTTCCAGGATTTTGGCGAAATGATGTTTACCCACTTTGGCGTGACTGGTCCCATGATCCTATCTGCCAGTGCACACATTGGCAAACAACTGCAGAAATCCGGGGAATTAAGTGCCTATCTGGATCTGAAGCCGGCTCTTACCATGGAACAGCTGGATGCAAGGATCCTTCGGGAATTTGAGGCAGGTCCGAATAAACAGTTTAAGAATGTGATCGGGGTACTTTTCCCGTCATCCCTTACCCCGATCATGCTGGAACTTGGCGGTATTTCCCCGGAGAAAAAGATCCACGATATTTCCAGGGAAGAGCGGGTTCACTTCGAAGAGCTGGTGAAGGCTTTTCCATTTACCATCAATGGAATGGGAGAATACAAGGAAGCGGTTATCACAAGAGGTGGCGTTTCCGTAAAGGAAATCCAGCCGGGAACTATGGAGTCACGGAAGGTGAAGAACCTTTACTTCATTGGAGAAGTGCTGGATCTGGATGCTGTGACTGGCGGATATAATCTCCAGATTGCATGGTCTACAGCATATCTTGCGGCTATGGCATTGAAAAATGGATGAAAATCTGTTATAAATGTAAGAAGTGAAAATAAAACTGCAATTTGGGAGCTGTTTTCGAAAGGCAGGCAGATTGCAGTAAATAAAATACCAGGAGGTAACAGAGAAAATGGGATGTAACATTGCCATTGACGGACCGGCAGGAGCAGGCAAAAGCACCATTGCAAAGAAAGTGGCAAAGGAGCTGTCCTTTATCTATGTAGATACAGGGGCCATGTATCGTGCCGTTGCACTTTATCTGTTAAATAATAAAATCGCAGGAACCGACACCCAGGCAGTTGCGGACAATTGCCAGAAGGCAGAAGTTTCCATCCGTTATGAGAACGGGGAACAGGTTGTGATCCTGAACGGTGAGAACGTGAACCAGTATATCCGCACCGAAGAGGTTGGAAATATGGCTTCCAGGACATCTGCTAATCCGGCAGTCCGCGCACATCTTCTCAATCTTCAGAGAAATCTGGCAGCGAAGAATGATGTGGTTATGGATGGCCGTGACATTGGAACTGTAGTTCTTCCAGATGCCCAGGTGAAGATTTATCTTACCGCCAGCGTGGAGACCAGAGCTAAGAGACGCTATGACGAATATCTTGCAAAGGGAGAGAGCGCTGACCTTGAAGAGATCAAAAAGGACATCGAAAAACGCGATCACCAGGATATGACAAGAGAGATTTCTCCTCTTCGCCAGGCTGAGGATGCAGTCCTCGTAGATTCCTCACTTATGAATATTGAGGAAGTAGTAGCAGCCATCCTTGAAATTTACAAAGATAAGGTGGAATAAACCATGGAAGTAAAGGTTGCGAAAACAGCAGGCTTTTGTTTTGGCGTGCAGCGTGCAGTGGATAAGGTCTACGAGCTGATCGACAGCTGTCCGGGTAAGCTTTTTACTCTTGGTCCCATTATTCACAATGAAGAAGTGGTTGGAGATCTGGAGAAAAAAGGTGTCCGGGTTGCTTCGGAGGAGGATTTAAGAAATCTTCCAGAGGGAAGCACTGTGGTCATCCGCTCCCACGGTGTAGGGAAAGAGGTTTACGATCTGCTGAAGGAATGCGGACTTTCCTATGTGGATGTCACCTGTCCTTTTGTGCTGAAGATCCACCGGATCGTAGAGAAGGAGAGCAAGGCCGGTTCCCATATTGTGATCATTGGAGATCCGGAGCACCCGGAAGTGGTAGGAATCTGCGGCTGGTGCATGGGAACATATACGGTGATCCGCACCGAGCAGGACGCACTTGATTTTGTGCTTCCAGAGGGCAAAAATGTGTGTATTGTGTCGCAGACAACATTTAATTATAATAAATTTAAAGATTTAGTTGAAATTCTCCGCAAAAAGAGGTATGATAATACTGTTTTAAATATTCTTAATATTTTAAACACTATTTGTAATGCTACCGAAGAACGGCAGAGAGAAGCAAAGAGCATAGCCGGAGAGGTAGACACTATGTTAGTCGTAGGCGGCCGATATAGTTCCAATACTCAAAAGCTGTTTGAAATATGTAAAAAGGAATGTGAAAATACTTACTATATACAAACACCTGTAGACTTGGATTCAGATATGTTCCAATGCAGTAGTTATGTAGGTATTACAGCAGGGGCTTCAACCCCAAAGAAAATTATTGAGGAGGTTCAAGAACATGTCAGAATTAAGTTTTGAACAGATGCTGGAAGATTCCGTAAAAACAATCAGAAATGGAGAAATCGTACAGGGAAAGGTCATCGATGTTAAAGAAGATGAAATTATCCTGAATATTGGCTATAAGGCTGATGGTATCATCACCAAGAGTGAATATAGCAATGATCCTTCCGTAGTACTCACAGACGCTGTACATGTAGGTGACTCCATGGAAGCCAAAGTGCTTAAGGTAAACGATGGCGAAGGCCAGGTTATCTTAACCTACAAGAGACTTGCTGCAGAGAAAGGCAATAAACGTCTTGAGGAAGCATTCGAGAACCAGGAAGTATTAAAAGCTCCTGTAACTCAGGTACTTGACGGTGGATTATGTGTTAACGTTGAGGAGACACGTGTATTCATTCCTGCAAGCCTTGTTTCCGACACATATGAGAAAGATCTCAGCAAATATGCTGATCAGGAGATTGAGTTCGTTATCACAGAGTTCAATCCAAGAAGACGTCGTATCATTGGTAACCGCAAACAGCTTCTTGTTGCTGAGAAAGCTAAGAAACAGCAGGAGCTTATGGAGCGCATCAATGTTGGCGATACAGTAGAGGGTGTTGTTAAGAACGTTACAGATTTCGGTGCATTCATCGATCTGGGCGGCGCTGACGGACTGCTTCACATCTCTGAGATGTCCTGGGGCAGAGTAGAGAACCCGAAGAAAGTTTTCACAGTTGGTGAGACTGTAAAAGTTATGATCAAAGACATCAAGGGCGAGAAGATTGCTCTTACAATGAAATTCCCGGAGGAGAATCCATGGCTTACAGCTGCTGAGGATTTCGCTGTTGGAAACGTAGTAACTGGTAAAGTTGCTCGTATGACAGACTTCGGTGCATTCGTAGAGCTTGCACCTGGCGTAGATGCACTTCTTCACGTATCTCAGATTTCCAGAGAGCACGTTGCAAAACCATCTGATGTACTTACCATCGGACAGGAGATCCAGGCTAAAGTTGTTGATTTCAACGGCGAAGACAAGAAGATCAGCCTTAGCATGAAAGCTCTCGAGGCTCCAGCTGAGGAAGCACCTGTAGAGGAATAATTTAACTAGAGGGGAAGCACACTCCGTGTGTTTCTCCTACATAAAAAGCTGTCATTCACTAATCTGGTGAGTGGCGGTCAGTTTTGATATGAAAAATCCGGGGAAACTCCCCGGATCAGATTGTAGACAAAGCCCTGCTTTTGCAGGGTTTTGCTATTGTTGGAACCGCTTTTCTGATATAATAAATATCAGAAGGGCGGTGTTTTTTATGATGACGAAAAATGCA